>JAUQYB010000052.1 GCA_030837825.1 Albidovulum sp. | reverse complement strand
GCACCCGGCTCCTGGTGGCGGGCAACGACGAATTCATCGTCAAGACGCGCAACGCGCCCGACCAGAAGCGCCTCCAGCCCGGCCAGCAGATCGAGGTCGGCTGGCTGCCCTCGGATTGCCGGGCGCTCGACGCCTGAGCGGAGTGAACCTGGCCCGCAACCTGTCCCGTGGCGCGGGCCATCCAAACGATACGGGAGCAATGGGAGTAGACATGAAACTTGCGATGACACTTCTGGCGAGCAGCGCGCTGGGGCTGGTAGCCGGTGCGATCGATGCCCAGGATACGGAAATGGCGCCGTGCGAGAACTGCTCGAACGAGCTGACGCTCGTCTCGTGGGGCGGTTCCTACCAGGACAGCCAGGTCAAGGCCTATGCCGAGCCTTACCTGAAGCTCAACCCCGGCGTCTCGATCATCTGGGATGAAAGCTCGGCCGAATCCACCGCCAAGATGCGCGCGATGACCCAGGCGGGCAATGTCACCTGGGATCTGATCGACGCGCTCGCCTCCGACAACATGCGGATGTGCGACGAGGGGCTGATCCAGAGCGTCGACATCGACCAGATCGCCGCGCCCGCGCCGGACGGCAAGCCCGCGTCGGAGGATTTCGGCGAACTGCTGATCAGCGACTGCTTCATCCCCCAGATCGTCTACTCGACCGCCTTCGGCTACCGCACGGACATGGTCGGCGATACGCCGCCCAGCTCGATCTGCGACATTTTCGACCTTCAGAAATACCCCGGCAAGCGGGCGCTCGAGAAGCGGCCGATCAACAACGTCGAATGGGCGATCTACTGCGACGGTGTGCCGAAGGAGGAGATCTACAACGTCCTCGGCACCGACGAGGGCGTGGCGCGTGCGTTCAAGAAGCTCGACACGATCAAGGACCAGGTGGTGTGGTGGACGGCCGGCGCCGAAACCCCGCAGCTTCTGGCCGACGGCGAGGTGGTGATGGGCTCGACCTACAACGGCCGGCTGTTCTCGGCGATCGTCGAGCAGAAGCAGCCGATCGGGATGCTCTGGGACATGCAGGCCTTCGATCTCGACGGCTGGGCGATCCCCGCCGGCGTGCCCGAGGACCGGCTGAACCGGGTGAAGCATTTCCTGCGCTTCGCCACCGACACCCAGCGGCTGGCCGACCAGGCGCAGTACATCTCCTACGGCCCGACGCGAAAGTCCTCGGCGCCGCTGGTCGGCTTCAGCGACGTGCTCGGTGTCGAGATGGCGCCGCACATGCCGACCGACCCGGCGAACTCCGCCAACGTGCTGATCTATGACTACGGCTGGTGGGCGGACCATCGCGACGATCTGGATGCCAAGTTCCAGGCCTGGCTGGCGCAATGATCGCAGTGACCGGAAGGGGCCTCGCGGCCCCTTCCACCCGCCGGTCCGTCCCGACGGAACCTTGCCCGCAGCCTGTCCCGTGGCGCGGACCAAGCAACAATACGGGAGCAATGGGGAGAACCTGATGAAACTGTCTGCAGCCTTTCTCGCAACAACGGCGCTGACCCTGGCCGCCGGGTCGGCCTCGGCCATCGACCTGACCTTTTCGTCCTGGGGCGGCGCCTACCAGAACTCGCAGGTCAAGGCCTATGCCGAGCCCTACATGGCCGCGAACCCCGACGTGAACATCGTCTGGGACGAAAGCTCCGACGAGGCGGTGGCCAAGCTCCGCGCGATGAAGGAGGCCGGCAACCTGACCTGGGATCTGGTCGACGTGACCGCCGCCGACGCCATCCGCCTGTGCGACGAGGGCCTGGCGATGCAGTTGGACATCGACGAGATCGCGGTGCCCGCCCCGGACGGAACCCCCGCCAGCGAGGACTTCGGCGACCTGATGCTGACGGACTGCTGGGTCCCCGAGATCGTCTATTCGATCACCTTCGGCTATCGCAACGACGTGGCGGCCTGGAACGGCGCAACGCCGACCACGGTCTGCGACGTGTTCGACACGACGAAGTTCCCCGGCAAGCGCAGCCTCTACAAGGGTCCGCTCTACAACATGGAGTGGGCGCTCATGTGCGACGGCGTGGCGAAGGAAGAGGTCTACACCGTCCTCGGCACCGACGAGGGCGTGGAGCGCGCCTTCAAGAAGCTCGACACGATCAAGGACCAGGTCGTCTGGTGGACGGCCGGCGCCGAAACCCCGCAGCTCCTGGCCGACGGCGAGGTCGTGATCGGCTCGACCTACAACGGCCGCCTGTTCTCGGTGATCGCCGAGCAGCACCAGCCGGTGTCGATGCTGTGGGACGCACAGGTCTACGACATCGACGGCTGGATCATCCCCGCCGGCCTGCCGGAAGACCGGCTGGCGGCGGTGAAGGACTTCCTGAAGTTCGCCACCGACACCCAGCGTCTTGCCGACCAGGCCAAGTACATCTCCTACGGCCCGGCGCGCAAATCCTCCGCCTCGCTCGTCGGCAAGCATGCCGAGCTCGGCATCGAGATGGCGCCGCACATGCCGACCGATCCGGCGAACGCGACCAACGTGTTCATGATGGACTTCCCCTGGTGGGCCGACCATCGCGACGACCTGGATGCCAAATTCCAGGCCTGGCTGGCGCAGTGACCGCACCGACCGGAAGGGGCCTGCCGGCCCCTTCCACCCATTCGTTCGTGACCTGCCTCGCATTTCCAACCGCGACCTTCCGCAAGCCCTGACGGGGGACAGATGAGCGATACCACCGATACCGGCCCGATGAAGGCCGCCGACGGGACACCGCTGAAGAAGAGCCTTGCCCGCGCCCTGCGCCGGCAGAAGCTCCGGGCGCTGGCGCTGATCGCGCCGCTTCTGGTCTTCGTGCTCGTCACCTTCGTCGCGCCGATCGCCGACATGCTGTTTCGTTCGGTCGAGAACCAGATCGTCCGTGACACGCTGCCGAACACGGTGCGGGCCCTGACGGACTGGGACGCAGGATCGGGCGAGGCGCCGGGCGAGCCGGTCTACCGGGCACTTTCCGTGGACTTGCAGGCGGCTGCCGAGTTGAAGCAGCACACCCGCCTGGGGTCGCGCCTGAACTACGAGAACCCCGGCGTCTCGTCGCTGTTCCGCTCCTCGGGCCGCGGCGCCGACAAGATCGGCCAGGATTTCCAGAAACGCTTCACCGGCCTCGACCCGGCCTGGAAGGACGGGGAAACCTGGGCGGCAATCCTCGGCTCCGACGAATGGCTGGCCGCCGACGCCGCCTGGGCCGCCCACAAGGCCGGCAAGCCCCCGGCGTTCCGGATGCGCGACGGCGTGGCCGAAGCCCTGCCGCTCACCGCCAATGCCTACCGCATGTTTGCCAAGGATGCGCAGGACGCTGGCAAGGACCCGGCGGCGGCGAAACCCTGGCCGGTGTTCTACGACGCGCTGGCCCAGGATCTCGGCGCCAACGCCAGCCCGTCGACTGCGGCGCTGCCCGCGGCACAGGCCCCCCTGATCGCCGCGGCATCGGCCGCGGTGGCGGGTTTCGAACCGTTCTCCTACAGGGACGCGTTCCTCGGCATGGACAAGGGCTGGGGCGCGGTCAGCACCTGGGAGACGATCCAGACATACAGCCCCGCCTACACGTCAGGTTACTTCCTGAACGCCGTCGACCTCGAGAAGGGCCCGGACGGCATCCAGGCGCGCCCGCCCGAAGAGCGTATCTACATCAAGCTTTTCGTCCGGACCATGTGGATGTCGCTGTTCATCACCTTCTGCTGCCTTGTCATCGGCTATCCGGTGGCCTGGCTGCTGGCGAACCTCCGCGCCTCGACCGCGAACGTCCTGATGATCCTCGTGCTTCTGCCGTTCTGGACATCGCTTCTGGTGCGGACCTCGGCATGGAAGGTGCTGTTGCAGCAACAGGGCGTGATCAACGACATCCTCGTCTGGCTCCGGATCGTGGATGACGGCAACCGGCTGGTGATGATCAACAACCAGATGGGGACGATCATCGCGATGACGCATATCCTCCTGCCGTTCATGATCCTGCCGCTCTATTCGGTGATGAAGACCGTGCCGCCCACCTATCTGCGTGCGGCCAAGTCGCTCGGCGCGACGCCCTGGACGGCGTTCTGGCGGGTCTACTTCCCGCAGTCGGTCCCCGGCATCGGCGCCGGATCGATCCTCGTCTTCATCCTCGCGATCGGCTACTACATCACCCCCGAACTCGTCGGCGGCACCGAAGGCGTCTTCATCTCCAACCGGATCGCCTTCCACATCTCGCAGTCGCTGAACTGGGGGCTGGCCGCCGCGCTGGGGGCGATCCTTCTCGGCGTCGTGCTCCTGCTCTACTACACCTACGACAAGATCGTCGGCATCGACAACGTCAAGCTCGGGTGACGCCATGACCATTGCTCCGGATACCCCCAGACCGAGCCTCATGGGCTTCACCCTTCCGATCATGGCGCTGTCGGGCGCGTTCGTCGGCTATGTCGTCGGCACCGCAAAGGGCCACATCCCCGCGGGCATCGCCGGCGGCGCCGTCGCCGCCGCCGTGCTGGCGCTGGTGCTCGCGACGATCGTGCCGCAGCGCACTGCCGGCCGGATCGGGGCCGCCGTCGTCTTCGCGGCGCTCGGCGCACTGTTCGGCGGCGTGGCCGGCGCGGTGGTGGGTGCGCTCGTCGGCCTCGTGCTGTCGTGGATCTCCTACTGGCTCTCGACCGGCGCCTACCGCGCCGGCGTCCCGGTCTATGCGACGGCGGGCGAGGTTCTCTGGCACAACGGCTTTCGGCTGATCTGCGGGCTGATCTTCTTCTTCCTGATCGCGCCGATCATCATCGTCCTGCCGCTTGCGTTCAACGCAGAGAACTTCTTCACCTTCACGCCGAAGATGCTGGCGCTTGACCCCGAAGGATATTCGCTCAAGCACTTCAAGGACTTCCTCAGCAACCCCGACTGGACGCGGCCGCTGAAGAACTCCTTCATCATCGCCCCCCTGGCCACGATCATCTCGGTCTCGCTCGGGACCCTCGCCGCGATCGGGCTCAGCCAGAGCCATGTGCCGGGCCGCCGCGCGATCATGGCGATCCTGATCTCGCCGATGATCGTGCCGCTGATCATCTCGGCCACGGGGATGTTCTTCTTCTACTCCAAGCTCGGCATCTGGATGGAGAACAGTCTCGGCCTGTCGAAGGACTTCACCGGCTACGTGAAGGTGATCCTCGCTCATTCGGTCCTCGGCATTCCCTTCGTCATCATCACCGTCACCGCGACGCTCGTCGGTTTCGACCGGTCGCTGACGCGGGCGGCGGCGAACATGGGTGCCGGGCCGATCCGCACCTTCTTCAAGGTGCAGATGCCGCTGATCATGCCGGGGGTGATCTCGGGTGCGCTCTTCGCCTTCATCACCTCGTTCGACGAGGTGGTCGTGGTGCTCTTCGTCGGCTCCGCCTCGCAGAAGACGCTGCCCTGGCAGATGTTCACCGGGCTGCGCGAACAGATCTCGCCCACCATCCTCGCGGTCGCCGCGGTGCTGGTCGCCTTCTCGATCATCCTGCTGACCACCGTCGAACTTCTCCGCCGCCGCTCCGAACGCCTGCGGGGGATGAGCCCGACCTGAACCGGGGGCCTGCCCCTCAGCCGAGCAGGGAAAGCCAGACCGGCACGGTAAGGATCGACGCCGCCGTGGCAACCAGGACCGAGGTCGCGGCGACGCGCTTGGCCACGCCATACATGTTGGCGAAGAGGTAGGCATTCACCCCCGGCGCCATCGCGGCGGTGACGACGGCCGAGCGGAGCGGCCCCTGCCCGAGATCCAGCGCCTGGCCAAGGCTCCAGGTGATCGCAGGGTGGAGACCGAGC
>JAUQYB010000051.1 GCA_030837825.1 Albidovulum sp. | reverse complement strand
CGCCGGTGATCCGGGCATAGACCTGGTCGGCCACCTTGTGGGCGATCCGCCGCCAGTCGCCCTGGCCGCCGCCGAACTGGAGCCCCTCGCCGAGCGGCGCCCCCGAGAACACGTCGTAGAGACGGAACTTGACGTTGATCCGGCCGTCCGATCCCTGCGACACCGCCCCGGTGATCAGCGCCTGCGCGTTGATCGCCTTCCAGTCTGCATAGGCCACAGGCGCGTCGAAACTGGTGACCGGCGAGATGAAGGCCGACGACGGGATTTCGCGGAACAGCCCCGTCCCCGCGAGGTCGGCGGCCACCACGCGGCTGACCTGATCGGCGATCTGTCCGGCCGAGGGGTTTTCGGCCACAAAGGTCGGCACCGCGAAGGGCAAGGGCTCGATCACGCCCTCGGTGATCTCGATGCGCAACGGGCCCTGCTGGGCCTCCGCCACGGGCGCGGCGACGGACAGGCAGAGGCCGCCAAGGCAGAGCGCGAGGCAGAGCGTGCGGACAGGCGTCATGGACTCCCCTTCCCTTCGGGTTCGATTCTGACTGGTGCGGTTACGGCCGATGCGGCCGCAGGTCAACGTGCGGATCATTCCGGCGCTCCTTCCGGCGGATCGAAGCCGGTTACCGCCCCGCAGGCGGCGGCGGAGGCGAAGGCGGGCGGAGGGACGCGGGCGGCCATCACTTCATCCTCATCTTCTCGGGGTTGAAGACGATCTCGACCTCCTGCCACTGCGCGTATTTTTCGGGCGGCAGCGGATAGCCGTTCCTGGCGCAGCGGATGATCGCCCGCCGCCCGGCCTCGTAGGCCTGCCGGGCCGCGGCCTCGTCGCCGCCCTCGTAGCCGATCATGCGGATCGAGTTCTGGATCGGCATCCCCGACTGGTCCATGCTGACGCCCACCGTGACGGTCGTCTTGAGCGCGTCGGTCGACAGCGCGCCGACGTTCCAGCAGGTCTTCACCGCGATCACCAGCGCGTCCTTCTCACCCCCGGTCAGCGGCGGGCCCGAGGCTGCGGTGCCGGTGCCGGGTGCGGGTTCGTCCGATGCCTCGCCCGACAGCGCCTCGGCCAGCGCATCGGCCACGGCATCCTCGGCCGGCGCATCGGGTTCGGTCTCGGACGCGGACTGCGCCGGCTCGGGCGCCGGTTCGGGCTCGGCCGGCGCGGCTGCCGGTTTCGCCGGCCGTGACGCCGGCCGGGGCGAAGCAGAGGGCGCGGCAGAGGCGACCGTCTCCTGGTCCTCGTTCTCCTCGGTCTTCAGCACGTCGCCGGTTTCCTGCGGCGTGGCCGCCGCCTCCGGCTCCACCGGCAAGGGCTCCGCCGCCGGATCGGGCGTGGTCTCGGCCACCGCCTCGGGCGCGGTGTCGGGCGTGGGCTCGGGCGCCTCCACCGGGTCGGGGGCGACGATGTCGGCCGGTTTCGGCTGCGGCTTCGGCGCCGCCACCGGCTCCGGCTCGACCGAAGGCTCCTCCACCGGCGGCGCGGGCGGCGTCGGTGGCGTGTCCTCGACCACGGTCGCGGGCGGCGTGATCTCGGTTACATCGGGGGCGGCGTCGGGTTCGGGCTCCGGCTCGGGCGCATCCGGCGTCGCGGTCTCGGGCGGGGTCTCCGCCTCGGGCGCGGGCGGCACTTCCTCGGCGGCGGGCGGCTCGGGCACCGAGGGCTGCGGCGGCGACTCCGTCACCGCATTCGGCGCCGCGGCCTGCAGCGCGCTGAACTCGGCCTCCGACATCAGCGTCACTTCCGCCGTCGCCACCGGCGGCGGCATCTCATGCGAAAAGAAGATCCCGCCCACGAGCAGCCAGAGGATCGCGCCGAGATGCGCGGCCCCCGAGACGATGAGCCCGATGCGCTGGGACCGTTCCATGACCCTGGCCTCAGTTCCCCGGATCGACGGGGGCGGCGGAACCGGCACCGCCGAACTCCGGCCCGCCCGCGTCGGTGACCAGCACGATGTTCGAGAACCCGCCCGAATTGAGCGCGCCCATGACCTGCACCACCCGCTCGTAGGGGATGCTGCCGTCGGCCCTGAGAAAGAGCTTGTCGCTCGTCCGCTCCGCCGCGATGGCGCGGAGCTTGCCGATCAGCTCGCCGTCGGCGACCGCGCTGTTCTGGATCGAGACGGCGCCGTCGCCCTGGATCGAGATCGTCAGCGGCTCCTCCTGCTCGGTCGCCACCGCCTGCGCTGCGGTCTTGGGCAGTTCCAAAGGCACGCCCACGGTCAGCAGCGGTGCTGCCACCATGAAGATGATCAGAAGCACCAGCATCACGTCCACGAAGGGCGTGACGTTGATTTCCGACATGACGGCGGCCTTGCCGCGCGACCCTCGGCGCCGGTGCCCGCCGCCCCGGCCCGATTTCATCACCCCCGCGCCCATCGGTCAGGCGTCCAGTTGGCGCGAGAGGATCGTGGCGAATTCGTCGGCGAAGGCTTCGTAGCCGGCGATGATCCGGTCGCTGTCGGTGGAGAGCTTGTTGTAGAAGATCACCGCCGGGATTGCCGCGAGAAGGCCGAGCGCGGTCGCGACCAGCGCCTCGGCGATCCCCGGCGCCACGACGGCGAGCGAGGTGTTCTGGCTGATCGCGATCTGCTCGAACGCGACCTTGATCCCCCAGACCGTGCCGAAGAGGCCGACGAAGGGCGCGGTCGAGCCCACCGTGGCCAGGAACGGCAGCCCCCGCGTCAGGCTTTCGGTGGCCTTGGCGATCGCCACGTCCATCGACCGGTCGATCCGCGCCTGCGCGCCGGCGATCAGCTCGCCATCCTTGCGATGGCTCCTGCGCCATTCGACCATGCCTGAGGCGAAGATCCGCTCGCTCGGCCCGTCAGGCTGGCTGCCGATCTTCTCGAAAAGCTCGTCGAGCGGTTCGCCCGACCAGAAGGCGCGGTCGAAGATCCCCGCCTCCAGGCGCGCCTGGCGGTAGGAGATGAACTTCTGGACGATGATCGCCCAGGACCAGAAGCTGGCCACGGTGAGAAGAAGCATCACCAGCTTGACGACGAAGGACGCGCGCCAGAAGAGCGCCAGCAGGGAAAAGTCGATATCCTGCGCCGTTGTCGCGAGGGTTTGGGTATCCATGATTGTCTGCTCGCCGGTTGGGCCGTGTTTTTCGCGGCTCTCTTACAACGGCTTATACCGGGCTTTAAGGGGGAAAGCCATCACATCTGCGGAATTCCGCGGATGCCGGCCGGGCTCAGTGCAGGCTGGGCGCAAGCCTCAGGCGAAGTTCCGCCGGAAGCCGGGCCGCCGCCCCCGCCTCGGTCAGGCACACCAGCGTCACCTGCGCCTGAAAGAGCCGCTCGCCGGCACGCGCGACGGCCTGGTCGAGCACGATCCGTGCCCCGGTCACGCCCGCGACCTCGGTGGTGACGGTCAGCTCGTCGTCGAACCGCGCCGGTTTCAGATAGTCCGCCTCCAGCCGCCGCACCGCGAAGACGATCCCCTCCTCGGCCCTGAGCCGCCCCTGGTCGATGCCGAGCGTGCGCACCCATTCGCTGCGCGCACGCTCGATGAACTTCAGGTAGTTGGCATAATAGACGATGCCGGCGAGGTCGGTGTCCTCGTAGTAGACACGCAGGGCAAAGCTGTGGGGCATGGGCGTTCCGGGGCGGTTCGGGGGCGGTTCGGGGGCGGAGCCTAGGGGGCACGGGGCGCCGGCACAAGCGGCCTGCCCGCGCCGTTTCCCGCCCACGGCCGCCGATGGACCCTTGGCGGCGGGCCGCTTCTCATGTAGCGAAACGGCCATCCCCGCCGCGCCACGGGCGGCCAGGCGCGCCATGAGGAGTGAAAATGACCAAATCGGTTATCGAGGAAGACCTCACCATCGACGGCAACGTCGTCTCCAAGGACGGCGACATCGAGGTCAAGGGCAAGGTCAACGGCGACATAACGTCGAAATCGGTTGACGTCAGCGTCGCCGGCCAGGTCCAGGGCGTGATCACCGCCGAGGCGGTGACGATCCGCGGCAAGCATTCCGGCCAGATCGCCTGCACCGAACTGGCGCTTGAAAAGAACGCCGAGGTGACGGCGGACGTGAAGGCCGAGACGCTGTCCTCGGAGAAGGGCGCGCGCCTCGTCGGCAAGGTGCAGATCACCGGCTGAGGGCGGCCCGGCCCGATGGCCCGGCCCGGTGGCGCAGACGGGATTGGACGGCGCGGGCCTCGCGTGGTCTAATCGGCGGCAGGAGACGCGCCCATGCCCGATCCCGACCACGCGCCCCACCACGCATCCGGCAACGCCGCACAGGCCGACTTCTGGACATCGGGTCCGGGGGTGAAATGGGCCGCGCTTCACGAGACGCTCGACGGGCTCTTCACACAGGTCACGGCCGAACTCCTCGCCCGCGCCCGGCCCCGCCCCGGTGAAGTCGCGCTCGACATCGGCTGCGGCGCGGGCGACACGACGCTCGCCGCGGCCGACAGGGCGGGCGCGGAAGGGCATGTTGAGGGCCTCGACATTTCCGCCACGCTCCTGGCGGTCGCCCGGCGGCGCGCCGGCGGCCGGCCGGACGTGCGCTTCACGCTGGCCGACGCCCAGACCCATCCGTTCCCCGCAGACGGCGCCGACCTGGTCCTGTCGCGGTTCGGAATGATGTTCTTTTCCGATCCGGCGATGGCGCTCGGCAATCTTCGCCGCGCCCTCAAACCCGGCGGGCGCATCGTCTTCGTCGCCTGGGCCGACGTCGCCCGCAATCCCTGGAACCGCGAGGCGAAGGCCGCGGGTGTCGCGCGGCTGGGCGCGGTGCCCCCGGACGTGCCGCGCGAACCCGGCCAGTTCGCCTTCGCCGAGATCGACTATGTGACCGGGCTGCTCGCCGGGGCGGGCTTCGCCGCCGTTGCGGCCGAGGAATGCGACACCCGGCTCCGCGTCGCCGGCCGCGCCGCCGAGGCCGCCGCGCTCGCGACAGAGATCGGGCCGGTATCGCGACTGATACGTGAGAAAGGCGGGACGGATGCCGACCGCGCCGCCATCGCCGCCGACCTCGCCAGCCGGTTCCGGCGGTTCGAGACGGCGGAGCGGGTGGAGGTGCCCGCTGTCGTGAACGTCTTCGCCGCGGTTCGTCCCTGACCGGACCCGCCCGATCCGGTCAGCCGATACGGGCGGCGAGCCGCAGCGCATGGCTCGCATCCCGCGCTGCATCCGGCAGCACCGGATCGTAGGCCGCACGGATCAACCCGGCGATCGCGGGGTTGAGGATCACCGCCCCCTCCCCGCCCGGCCCGCCGGCGCGGGCGAGGACCGAGCGGGCACGGAAAGCGCCGTCGGACCATGCCAGGATCGACTGCGCGGCGAGGCTCAGCGCGATGGTCCCGGCCGGAAGCTCCGCAAGACCCGCGTCCATCCGCAGGAAGGCGATGCAGGCGCGGATCGCGCCGCCTTGCTCGAAGCGGAAGTGCCGGTACTGGTTGGCGCCCGCGATCTCCAGCCGGGCGACGAGCGGGCCGAGGCCGGGCACCAGCCGGTCGAGGTCCGGCACCTCGAGAAGTTCGCCCCAGTCGCGGAAGAAGAAGACCATCAGGTTCGCGCCCTGCTCGGGGTCGGTTTCGGCCATCCGGTGGCCGGCAAGCGCCACCACCGCCTCGATCGCGCCCTTGACGGTGGCGAGCGTGGCATCGTCGGTGCCGAAGACCACCGGCACGATCGGCCGGTGCCAGCGCGCGAAGGCGTAGTCGCCCGTCGAGCGGGTGAAGAGCGCTGCCACTTCTCCGGCCGTCATCCCGCCGTCCGTCATTTCCCGAACAGGTCCGCCTGCCCGGGCGCGCGCGGCGCCGGAAGGCCGAGATGCGCCCAGGCTTTCGCCGCCAGCATCCGCCCGCGCGGCGTGCGCTGGATCAGCCCCTGCTGGAGAAGGAAGGGCTCGATCACCTCCTCGATCGCGTCGCGCGCCTCGGAAAGCGCCGCCGACAGCGTCTCCACCCCCACCGGGCCGCCGGCGTAGCTTTCCGCGATCAGCGCCAGATAGCGCCGGTCGGCGCCGTCGAGCCCGAGGTGATCCACGCCGAGCCGGGTCAGCGCCCGGTCTGCGATCGCCCGCGTCAGCCGCCCGTCACCCTCGACCAGCGCGAAATCCACCACCCGGCGCAGAAGCCGCCCGGCGATCCGCGGCGTGCCCCGCGCCCGCCGCGCGATCTCGCGCGTGCCCTCCGGCTCCGCCTCGATCCCCATCAGCCGGGCACCCCGCACGACGATCCGGTCCAGCTCCTCCACCGTGTAGAACTGGAGCCGGGTCGGGATGCCGAAACGGTCGCGCAGGGGCGTGGTGAGAAGCCCGAGCCGGGTGGTGGCGCCGACCAGCGTGAAGGGCTGCAACTCGATACGCACGGTGCGCGCCGCCGGTCCCTCGCCGATCACCAGGTCCAGCTCGAAATCCTCCATCGCCGGATAGAGGATTTCCTCGACCGCCGGGTTCATCCGGTGGATCTCGTCGATGAAGAGGACGTCGCGCGCCTCGAGGTTGGTCAGGATCGCGGCGAGGTCGCCGGCGCGCGCCAGCACCGGACCCGAGGTCATGCGGAAGTTGACGCCGAGCTCGCGCGCCATGATCTGCGCCAGCGTGGTCTTGCCAAGGCCCGGCGGCCCGTGGAACAGCGTATGGTCCATCGCCTCGCCGCGCCGCCGGGCGCTCTCGATGAAGACCCGCAGGTTCGCCCGCGCCTCCTCCTGGCCGACGAACTCGGTCAGCGCCTGCGGGCGCAGGCTGCGGTCGGCATCCTCCGGCTGCGGCGCGGGGCGGAGCGTGGGGTCGGGTTCCATCCCTTACCCCTTCGGCGCCAGAAGCTTCAGCGCCGCGCGGATCAGCGCCGGGGTGGCCGCCCCCTCGCCCTCGCCCGCGGCCTGCGCGACCGCGGCGGCAGCCTCACCCTGGCCGTAGCCGAGGTTGACCAGCGCCGAGAGCGCGTCGGCGGTGGCGCCGGCCGAGGTGGCGGTCCCCCGCACGGCGGCAGCAGGCTTTCCGGCGGGCCTTGCGGCGGGCGCCTCGATGACCTCGTCCCCCGGCGCCACGTCGACGGTCAGCGCGCCGCCGAGCGCCATCACCGTCGGCGCCTTGTCCTTCAGCTCCATCACCACCCGCTGGGCGAGCTTCGGCCCCACCCCCGGCGCCGCCCGGACCGAGGACCAGTCGCCAAGCGCGATGGCGCGGCCCACGCCCTCCGCCCCGAGTGTGCCGAGGATCGCCATCGATGCCTTCGCCCCGACCCCCTGCACCGTCGTCAGAAGCCGGTGCCACTCCTTTTCGAGAAGCGTCGGGAAGCCGAAAAGCTGCAGCAGGTCCTCGCGCACCAGAAGGTCGGTATATAGCGCGCAGGCCTCGCCCACCGGCGGCAGCGCCGCAGCGGTGCGGGGCGAGACATGGACGATGTAGCCCACCCCGCGCACGTCGATCAGCACATGATCCATCGCGCGGTGCAGGATCACCCCGGCGATGCGGCCGATCATGCCGCCCCCTTCAGCGCCGCCGCGATGCGGCCGGCGCTTTGCAGGTGGTGGGCATGGCAGATCGCCACGGCAAGCGCGTCGGCCGCGTCCGGCCCGGCAAGCTCCACCCCCGGAAGCTGGAACCGCACCATATGGGCGACCTGGGCCTTGTCGGCGTGGCCGACGCCCACCACCGCCTTCTTGACCGCGTTCGGGGCGTATTCGCCGACGGCAAGCCCCGCCTGCGCCGGCACCAGAATGGCGACGCCGCGGGCCTGGCCGAGTTTCAGCGTCGCCGCACCATCCTTGTTGACGAAGGTCTGTTCCGCCGCCGCCGCGGTCGGCGCATAGGCGGCGACGATCCGCGTCAGCGCCTCGTGAAGCGACAGCAGCCGCTCGCCCATCTCCTCGCCTTCGGAACGGATGATGCCGTTGGCGACGTGGCTGAGTCGCGATCCGGCCACGTCGATCACCCCCCAGCCGAGGTTCCGGAGGCCCGGGTCGATCCCGAGAACGCGCATCTGCTCCCTCATCTGTTGCTTTTTTCCCACGACTAGCACGAAAGGCGAACATCGCAAAGGGTGAAAGGGTCCGGAGCCGCTGTTTCCGGAACCGCGCCGCCGCCGCCCGAAAGCGTCGCTGCAAGTGCAAAAAGCGACCTATTTTGCACTTGCGGAAACGTTTTCTTTACAGTTACTTAGCGGAATGAAGACCCATGCATTCCCTGCATGGCGGGGCTGCGCCTGGCTGCCTTGCCGTCCCCGGGTCGCCGGTCTATCTC
Organism: Albidovulum sp.; assembly: GCA_030837825.1. Lineage (GTDB taxonomy): Bacteria > Pseudomonadota > Alphaproteobacteria > Rhodobacterales > Rhodobacteraceae > Albidovulum. The sequence goes on along the minus strand of JAUQYB010000051.1, from coordinate 13,095 downwards.
ATCCCTCGAAGCAGCGGCGCACATCCGTAACGCGCCCTGCATATCCGAGGAAATGACCATGTCCGTCTATGAAACCCACCGCACCGCCAGCCCGTTCAGCGGCCTCTTCGGGACGCTCGTCTCGACCTTCGCTGCCTGGAACGACGCCCGCGTGACCCGCAATGCGCTGTCGCGCCTGTCGGATCGCGAGCTTGACGATATCGGCCTGAGCCGCGGCGACATCGACTCGATCGCAGCGCGCCTCTGATCCGATCGGAAGGCCGCGGCCCAAGGGTCGCCAAAGGCCGTGCCGGGTATCCCCCGACACGGCCTTTCCATTTGCATGAACCGTCGGCCGCCGGTCAGTTGAGCGCGGCGCGCAGTTTTCCGGCCATGAACGCCGTCAGCGGATCGGCCTGAAGCACCCAGGCACCGGCCTGTTCCACCGACGACCCCGCGCGCAGCGCGGCGATCCGCTCCTCGTAGCGCTCGGGCCCGATCGAGGCGAGCACCGCGGCCTTGATGGCGATCACGGTCATCATCACCAGAACGACGGGGCCGAGAATTCCGGCGCGCCGGGCCGGTTTGCGCCGGGCGTTGTAGTAGTACATGCCCAGCGCGCCCTCGGCCTCGAACCCGCCGCCGGATTCGTGGACCCGGTTGATGCGGCCAAGCCGGCCGTAGAAATTCTGCATGTTGCGATCGACCATGTCGATCTCCTTACTCGCACGTCATCATCAAAGGCGAGGGTGAGGAAAAAATATGGCAAGATTAAGGCGTTACGCCACGTCAGAGCGATTGGTCACGGGTCAGAACCAATGTCGTCCAGTCGCCGTGTTCGTCGCGCGAGCGGACCGAAAACCCCGCCCCCGCATAGGTCGCGACAACCTCGTCGGCCTGCGTCTCGAGTATGCCTGACAGAATCGCGACCCCGCCCGGCGCCACGGCGCGCGCCATCTCCGGCGCCAGCGCGATCAGCGGTCCCTTCAGGATGTTGGCGAAGACGAGATCGTAGGGCGCGCGGGCGGCGAGCGCGGGGTGGCCGAAGCCCGCGGCCTCGACGCAGCTCACCCGGCCGCCAAGCCCGTTGGCCTCGACATTCGCCCGCGCGACCTCGACGGCGACGGGGTCGATGTCGGACGCGATGACGGGATCGGGCCAGATCGCCGCGGCCGCCATCGCGAGCACCGCCGTGCCGCAGCCGATGTCGGCCACGTTGCGGGCGCGCAAGCCCTCGCGGTCGAGCCGGTCGAGCGCCAGGAGACAGCCGAGCGTGGTGGCGTGATGGCCGGTGCCGAAGGCCATCGCCGCCTCGATCAGAAGCGGCACCGTGCCGTCGGGGACGCGACCCGCATCATGACTGCCGTAGACGAAGAACCGGCCGGCCGCCACCGGTTGCAGGTTGCGCTTCACATGCGCCACCCAGTCGGTTTCCGGCACTTCCGAGACGGCGAAGGGCTCGGCCCCGTGGGCCGCGGCCATGAGGGCAAGCGCGATCCCGTCCGGGCTCTCGTCGAAATAGACGCCGACCTCGTAGCGGCCCGACCCATCCTCGATTTCGAAGCAGCCCACGCCGGCGGGCTCGGGAGCAAAGGCCTCCATCGCGGCGGCGAGCGCCTCGGCACGGTCCTTGTCGGCAAGCGTGGTGAGGGCGGACCAGGTGGGCATGGCGGGCTCCGGTGAGGCGATCGTGGACCGCGGCTTAGTCGCGCCGGTGCCGCCCGTCAACGGCGGCAGGTCAGCGGCCCGGCAGGTCAGCGGGCGCGCCCGGGGGTTCACCCCACGGACCCCCGAGGGTATTCGGGCAACGAAGACGCTCAGGCGCCGGTCCCGACCGGGCAGGTCACGCCGGTGCCGCCGATGCCGCAGTAGCCGCCGGGGTTCTTCGCCAGATACTGCTGGTGGTAGTCCTCGGCGAAATAGAAGAGGCCGGCGGGCGCGATCTCGGTCGTGACCGGCCCGTAGCCGGCGGCCCGGAGACGCCCGTCATAGGCCAGGGCGGTGCGCGCCGCCGCCTCGGCCTGTTCGGGCGAGAAGGTGTAGATCGCCGAGCGGTACTGGCTGCCGACGTCATTGCCCTGGCGGTCGCCCTGGGTCGGATCGTGGTTCTCCCAGAAGTGCCGCAGCAGGTCCTCGTAGCCGACCACTGCCGGATCGAAGATCACGCGCACGACCTCGGCATGGCCGGTCAGCCCGGTGCAGGTTTCCCGGTAGGTCGGGTTCGGCGTGCTGCCGCCGGCATAGCCCGCCATCGTCAGCCAGACGCCGGGGCGCTGCCAGAACTTCCGCTCCACGCCCCAGAAGCAGCCCATGCCGAACACCGCCTCCTCCATCCCCGCAGGGACCGGCGCCTTCAGCGGCCGGTGGAAGACGAAATGCTGCTCCGCCGTGGCGATCGGCTCGCTTCGGCCGGGCAGCGCCCCGGCCGCGGCGGGGTTCCTTGTGAAAAGTCCCGAAAGCATCCTGTCCTCCTACTCGGCCGCGCGGGTCAGCTTGAGAATATAGCGCCAGGCGAGCCAGGCCGCCACGGTGCCCGCGATCACGTTGGCGAGCGCATTGGCCCAGACCACGCCCCCGGCACCGACTGCCGCGGCGAGGGAAAACCCCAGCGGAAACATCAGGACGCCGTCGCGGAACCAGTTCGCCGCCGTCGACCAGAGCGGCCGGCCGAGGTTGTTGAAGCTGGCGTTGGCGACGAAGAGCGCACCGGTAAAGACGAAGGCGCCGGCGGCCACGCGGGTAAAGCTGCGCACCACCGCCGCGCCCTCGGCCGACAGTCCGAAGGAGGCGACGATCGGTTCGCTGAGCGCGGCCATCAGCGCCCACACGACCAGCGTATAGGCGGCGCAGAACTTCAGCGCCGCCCAGTAGGCCTCGGCCACGCGGTCGGGCCGGCGGGCGCCGAAATTCTGGCCGATGATGCCGCCGATCGTGCCGGAAAGCGCGAAGATGCCGCCAAAGGCCAGGATGGTGAGCCGCATCACCACGCCCCAGCCGGCAACCGCGCTTTCGCCATGCGCGGCGATCTCGCGCGTCAGGATCCAGTTGCCGAAGGGGGTGGACAGTTGCGTGGCGATCGCCGGCAGCGCGATCGCCGCGTAGGGCCGGAAGAAGGTGACGATATCCTCGCGGGCGGGTCGCGCAAGGATGTCGTGACGGCGGACGGCGAACCAGAGGCCCGCGACCATCATCGCGAACCGGGCGAGCGCGATGGAGAGCCCGGCGCCGGTGACGCCCCAGCCCAGAAGATAGATCAGCACCGGGTCGAGCACGACCGCGATCCCGCCCGCGACCATCGTCACCGCCATCGATCGCCAGGCGTCGCCCACCGCGCGCAGGATCGCCGAACAGGCGATGCCGGTGGCGATGACCGGCAGCGACGGCAGCGTGATCGTCAGGAACCGCGCCCCGAGGTCGAGCACCTCGCCTTCGGCGCCCGTCGCCGCCAGCACCTCGCGCCGGAAGGTCCAGAGAAGCGCCGCCACCAGCACCTGCACCGCGACCATGAGCACGATCCCCACCGTCGCGATCCGCCGCGCGCGGGCGCGTTCGCCCATGCCGATCGCGCGCGAGACCAGCGCCACCGCGCCGATCATCATGCCGATGGCGATCGACATGGCCGCGAACTGGATCGTCGCGGCGATGCCGACGGCGGCGATCATAGCCTCGTCGCGGAGCTGCGAGATCCACCAGAGCGCGAGGAAATCGACGAGGAAGGTGAACGAAAGCCCGAGCGTTCCGGACACCGACATGGTCACGACGTGACGCATCAGGCTGCCGGTGACGAACCTGCCCTGCTCGGCGACCGGCCGCTCGGCCGTGCTCATCGGACCGGCCGGGAAGACGGCCGCGCCCTCATCTGGCGAGGGACCGCCGCGCCCAGGCGACGCGGCAGGCCGGTGACGCGTTGGGAAGGGGCGGCGGGGCACGACATCCGCCTCCCATAGCCGGGACGCGCGCGGTTGGCGAGCCGCGATCGTCGCGGCCGCGCCCGGGCGGTCAGGCCGAGGCCCGCCGCTTGCCCGGCCGGTCGCCCGCCTCGTTCACCGATGCCACCGCCAGTCCGGTAAGCTTGCCGTTGGCCGCCTTCTCCATGTCGAGGATGCGGCCGAGGGTGTCGTAGGCTTCGCGGTTGCCGAGCGTCATGGCCCATTCCCTGAGGGTTCCGTAGCGCGCGATCTCGTAGTGCTCGATCGCCTGCAGCGCGCCGATCACCGCGGCGTCGAGCGCCACGCCCTCGGCTTGCTTGACGATGCCGTCGGCCTCCTTGACGAGCCCTTCGATGGCATCGCATTTGTCGCCCGAAGGCTTGACGCCGATCGTCCCGAACACCTCCCCGAGCATCGTCACCTGCGCCTCGGTGTCCTTCATGTGGTCCATGATCGCGGTTTTCAGCTCGGCGCTTCCGACCTTCGCGGCGACCTCGGGTCCGGCCTTGAGGATGGCGTTCTCGGCATAATAGATGTCCTTCAGCGTGTGCTCGAAAGCATCGGCAAGCGTCTTCATCTTAGCCTCCTTCGGGGATGTCTGGATGGGGCCGGTCCCGCGTCCGGCCCTGCCAGTCCAACGCGCCCGGCCGCCGCCGGTTCCTGGAGGCGGCAGGGAAGTCGGCCGAAGGTCAGTAGAAGCTCTGCGGGTCGACGTCGATGGACAGCCGCAGATTGGCGGGCAGCTTCATCTGGCCCACCCATTCGGCGAGCGCCGGTTGCAGCGCCACGCCCTTGGCGGCCTTGACCAGAAGCCGCACCCGGTGCCGCCCCCGGACGCGCGCCACCGGCGCAGGCGCAGGCCCGAAGACCTGGGCGCCGACCCGCCGGAGAGGCGCGTCCTTGCGGGCAAGCTCGGCGCCGAGGTCGAACACCGCCTGCACGTCGGGCGAGGACAGGATGATCCCGGCGAGCCGGCCGAAGGGCGGCATCCCCGCCGCCTGCCGCTCGGCCGCCTCGGCGCGCCAGAATGCCTCCTCCTCGCCCGAGAGGATCGCGCGGATCACCGGATGCTCAGGCTGGAAGGTCTGGAGAAGCGCCAGCCCCGGCCGCTCGCCCCGCCCGGCGCGGCCCGAGACCTGGCGCATGAGCTGGAAGGTCCGTTCCGCCGCCCGCAGGTCCGAGCCCTGGAGCCCGAGGTCGGCGTCGATCACGCCGACGAGGGTGAGGAGCGGGAAGTTGTGGCCCTTGGCGACAAGCTGGGTGCCGATGATGATGTCGGCCCCCCCGGCCGCGATCTCGGCGATCTTCTCCTTGAGCGCGCGCGCGGTGCCGAAGAGGTCCGACGACAGCACCGCCAGCCGCGCTCCGGGAAAGCGTTCGGCGACCTCTTCGGCCAGCCGCTCCACCCCCGGACCGACCGGGGCCAGCCGGCCCTCGGCGTGGCAGGACGGGCAGGCCGCGGGCATCGGCCGGGTCTCGCCGCACTGGTGGCAGACCAGCCGCTTCAGGAACCGGTGCTCCACCATCCGCGCGTCGCAATGGTCGCAGCCGATCTGGTGGCCGCAGGCGCGGCAGAGGGTGACCGGCGCATAGCCGCGGCGGTTGAGGAAGAGAAGCGCCTGCTCGCCGCGGCCCAGCCGGTCCTGCACCGCGCCGGCCAGCGTCGGGCCGATCCAGCGGTTCGGCTCCATCTGCTCCGCCCGCATGTCGATCGCCCGCATCTCCGGCAGGTCTGCCGCGCCGAAGCGCGACGTCAGGTCGAGCCTTGCATACTTGCCGGCCTCGGCGTTGGCCCAGGTCTCCAGGCAGGGCGTGGCCGAGGCGAGCACCACCTGCGCCTCCGCCAGTGAGGCGCGCAGCACCGCCATGTCGCGGGCGTTGTAAAGGACGCCATCCTCCTGCTTGTAGGAGGTGTCGTGTTCCTCGTCGACGACGATCAGGCCGAGGTCGCGGAACGGCAGGAAGAGCGCCGACCGCGCGCCGACGACAAGGCCGACGCCGCCTTCGCCCGCCATCCGCCAGAGCCGCCGCCGCTCGGTCTGGGTGACGCCGGAATGCCATTCGCCAGGCATCGCGCCGAAGCGGTCCTCCACCCGGGTGAGGAACTCGGCCGTGAGCGCGATCTCGGGGAGCAGGACCAGCGCCTGCCGGCCGCGCGCCAGGCATTCCGCCACCGCCTCCAGATAGACCTCGGTCTTGCCCGATCCGGTGACACCCTTGAGAAGCGTGGTGCCGTAGCGCCCCGCGCGGACGCCCGCGCGCAGCGTCGCCGCCGCCGCCGCCTGATCCTCCGCCAGCGCCTTGCCGGGCCGGTCGGGGTCGAGCCGCGGATAGGGCAGGTCGCGCGGCGCCTCCTCCTCGGCCACGGCGCCCTGCTTCACCAGACCCTTCACCACACCGGTGGACACGCCCGCGAGCCCCGCGAGTTCCGAAAGCGTGAACGCCGCGCCGCCGTAGTCGTCGAGCACCGCCATCACCCGCCCCCGCGGCTCGGTCATCCGGTCGGGTTCCGCCCCGCCGCGGCGGTAGACGCGCCGCGGCCCGGGCGGGTCGGCCAGCCCCGGCGCGCGGACGGCCAGCCGAAGCATCGCCGGCAGCGGCGTCAGCGTGTAGTCGGCGGCGCGGATCAGGAAGGCGCGCATCGCCTCGCCCATCGGCGCGGCATCAAGGACGCGGGTGACGGGCCGGACCCGGGAAAGGTCATAGCCGCCCTCGCCCGCCCCCCAGACGACGCCGAGCACCCGGCGGGGGCCGAGCGGCACCTCGACGAAGGCACCGGCGAAGCAGCCGCCTTCGGGCGCGCGGTAGTCGAGCGCGCGCCCGAGGGGCTCGGTCGTCAGCACCGAGACCAGCGCGCCCTCGTCGAAAAACGACAGGCCGGTCACCTGCCGCCCCCTCGCCGGGGTTCCGGCGGCGGCGCCTTTGCGCTAGAAGCGCCCCCGACGGCTTCCGCCCCCACCGCAAGCGACAGGACCCGCGCCATGAAATTCTTCGTCGATACCGCCGACACCGCCGCAATCCGCGAACTTGCCGACCTTGGCATGGTCGACGGCGTGACCACCAACCCCTCGCTGATCCTCAAGGCCGGCCGCGACATCCTCGAGGTGACGAAAGAGATCTGCGACATGGTCTCGGGCCCCGTTTCCGCCGAAGTCGTGGCCACCGGGGCCAGGGAGATGATCGCCGAGGGGATGAAGCTTTCCAAGATCGCACCCAACATCGCGATCAAGGTGCCGCTCACCTGGGACGGGCTCACCGCCTGCAAGGCTTTCGCATCCGAGGGGCTGAAGGTCAACGTCACGCTCTGCTTCTCGCCCGCGCAGGCGATTCTCGCGGCGAAGGCGGGCGCCGCCTTCGTCTCGCCCTTCATCGGCCGGCTCGACGACATCCACCTCGACGGGGTCGAGTTGATCCACGACATCCGCACGATCTACGACAACTACGACTTCGGCACCGAGATTCTCGCCGCCTCGATCCGCTCGGTGAACCACATCGTCGACTGCGCGAAGATCGGCGCCGACGTGGTGACCGCCCCGCCCTCGGTGATCAAGGCGATGGCCCACCATGTGCTGACCGACAAGGGGCTCGACCAGTTCCTGAAGGACTGGGCCAAGACCGGGCAGAAGATTCTCTAGACCGCGCGGCGTGCCGCGAACCGGCGTCCCCGCTGCAACGGTTTGCCCCCGCGCGGGCGCCGCGATGAAAAAAACAGCGGCGCGGTGCGCCCGGGGCTGCTAAGGTCCGATCCAAAACGGCATGAGGGCAGAGATGGCGGACCGGGCGAACATCGCGCAGGAACTGAGGGCGAAGATCATCGCGGAACCCGAGGTGATTCTCGAGGACCGCGACCTCATGCGCGCGCTGATCGCCGCGAACGAACGCGCGATGGGGGCCAACATCGTCGACCTGCGCGGCATCGCGATGGAACGGCTCGAGGCGCGTCTGGACCGGCTGGAGGACACCCACCGCTCGGTCATCGCCGCCGCCTACGAGAACCTCGCCGGCACCAACCAGGTGCACCGGGCGATTCTCAGGATGCTCGACCCCACCGGCTTCGAGGACTTCCTGAAGGATCTCGGCGGCGAGGTGGCGCAGATCCTGCGGGTGGACGCGGTGCGGCTGGTCCTGGAAACCCGCCAGAACGACCACGACCCGGCGCTCGAACGGCTGGGCGATGTGCTCTGCGTCGCCGAGCCGGGCTTCGTCGCCACCTACATGTCGGGCGGCCGCCCGGTGCCGCAACGCGCCGTCGTGCTGCGCCAGACGCTTCCGGGTGCCGAAACGATCTATGGCCGGACCGGCGACTGGATCCGCTCGGAAGCCGCGCTGCGGCTCGACCTCGGCGAGGGCCGCCTGCCGGGGATGCTCGCGCTCGGCGCCGAGGACCCGCACCAGTTCCGCGCCAACCAGGGCAGTGACCTGCTGACCTTCTTCGGCGGGGTGTTCGAGCGCGCGATGCGGCGCTGGCTCGCCTGAGCGGGCGATGAGCCTCGCGCTCTCTCCCGCGCTCAGATCGGCGCTTGAACGCTGGCTCGGCCACCTCGCGGCGCTCGACGGCGCGGCGGCGAACACGGTCAAGGCCTACCGCACCGATGTCACCGCCTTCCTCGCCTTCGTCGCGCATCATCACGGCGAAAGCCTCGGGCCGGCGCGGCTCGCCCGCACCGGCCAGTCGGACATGCGGGCGTGGATGGCCCATGAACGCGGGCGCGGCATGTCGGCGCGGTCGCTCGCGCGGGCGTTGTCGGCGGTGAAGGGCTTCACCCGCTGGCTGGCCGAGCGCGAGGGTTTCGACCCGACGGCGATCCTTGCCGCGCGCAGCCCGAAGTTCCGCCGCAAGCTGCCCCGCCCCCTGAGCGAGGACGCCGCGCGCGAGGTGATCGGCGTGATGGGCACGCAACCGCGCGAGGACTGGGTGGCCGCGCGCGACGCCGCTGTGGTGACGCTGCTCTACGGCTGCGGCCTGCGCATCTCCGAGGCGCTCTCGCTGACCGGCGCCGAAAGCCCGCTGCCGGACACGTTGCGCATCCGCGGCAAGGGCGGCAAGGAGCGGGTGGTGCCGGCCCTGCCCGCAGCCCGCGCCGCGGTCGCGGCCTATGTCCGGCTCTGCCCCTTCCCGGTCGCGGACGAACCCGGCGCGGCGCTCTTCCGCGGTGCGCGCGGCGGCCCCCTGAACCCGCGGCTCATCGCCAAGGCGATGGAACAGGCCCGCCTCGCCCTCGGCCTGCCCGCCTCGGCCACGCCCCACGCGATGCGCCACAGCTTCGCCACGCATCTTCTCACCGCCGGCGGCGACCTCCGCGCGATCCAGGAGCTTCTCGGCCACGCCTCGCTCTCGACCACCCAGGCCTATACGGCCGTGGACACCGAGCGGCTGATGGAGGTCTATGAACAGGCCCATCCCCGCGCCCGGGTGCGGGGATGAGCGGCGGCGTCCCCGGCTTTGCGGGAAACCCCGCCGGGCCCGGCCGCCTGGCTCCCGCCGACGGTTGCGCCGCGCCCCGATTCCGGTCAGGAGGCTGACATGACCCCGCAGATCAAGGCGCTTCTCGTCCATCTCTTCACCGCCACCGGCGCGGTGCTGTCGATGCTCGCCATGCTCGCCGCGGTCGACGCGAAGTGGAGCCTGATGTTCCTCTGGCTCGTGGTGGCGCTGATCGTCGACGGGGTCGACGGGCCGCTCGCCCGGCACTTCCACGTCAAGACGATGTGGCCGACCTACGACGGGGTGCTGCTGGACCTGATCATCGACTACCTCACCTATGTCTTCATCCCGGCCTTCGCGCTCTTCCAGTCGGGCCTTCTGCCCGGCTGGACCGGCTGGTGCGCGATCATCGTCATCACCTATGCCAGCGTGATCTACTTCGCCGACACAAGGATGAAGACGACCGACAAGTCCTTCGCGGGCTTCCCGGCCTGCTGGAACATGGTGGTCCTTGTCCTCTTCGCGCTGGAGCCGAACTTCTACCTGATGACGGCGATCATCCTCGCCCTTGCAGCGACGATGTTCACCAACCTCAAGTTTGTCCACCCGGTGCGCACCGAACGCTGGCGCTGGATCACCCTGCCGGTGGCGCTGGCCTGGGTGGCCTTCGCCGCCCGCGCCGCCTGGGTGGACTTCGCCGAGGGCGAGATCGCCCACTGGGGGCTCACCGCCACCTCGATCTACCTTCTTGTCGCCGGGGTGGCGCAGCAGCTCTTTCCGGCACGCGGCGCTCCGGCCTGAGCTGGCCCGGCAGCCGGTGCCTCACAGCCGGGTCAGCACCACGCCCGACGCGATCAGCCCGACCGACAGCGCCTTCGCCGGGGTCATCCGCTCGCGAAAGCCCAGCCAGCCGATCAGCACCGCGAAGAGGATCGAGGTCTCCCGCAGCGCCGCGACCAGCGCGATCGGCGCCAGCGTCATCGCCCAGACGGCGACCGCATAGGACGCGTAGGACGCCGCGGCCGCAAGCCCGCCCACGACCCAGACCCGTCCGCCGCCGGGCAGCGATGCCCGCCCGCGAAGCGCCAGCATCGCCGCGGCGAAGATCACGCCATCGACGAGAAAGAGCCAGCCGACGTATTGCGCGGCATTGCCCGCGACCCGCGCGCCCAGCCCGTCGACCAGCGTGTAGCCTGCGGTCGCCAGGGCCGAGCCGAAGGCGTAGGGAAGCATCCGCCGCGATTCCCCGCCCCTCCAGATGCCGCCGGCGAGCATCAGGATGCCCGCACCGAGAAGCAGGATGCCCGCCGCCTCGGTCGCCCGCACCGCCTCGCCGAGCCAGAGCCCGCCGACGGCCAGCGTGATCAGGGGCGCCGTGCCGCGGGCCAGCGGATAGACCCGGGAAAGGTCGCCGTGCTCGTAGGCGAAGGTCAGGAAGGTCTTGTAGGCCGAATGGATCGCGCCGGAGGCGAGGATCCACGGCCACACCGGGCCTGCGGGCAAGGGCCCGGTGGCGGCGACGCAAAGCCCGATGATCCCCTGCACCGCCGACAGCGCCATCATCGTGCCGACGCGGCTCGCGCCGACGCGGACGAGCGCATTCCAGCCGGCATGGAGCAGGGCGGCGGCGAGGACCGAGAGAAAGACGGTGAACGACATGGGGCGCGCGGGCCTCCCGTGCCAAGGCCTAGGGGCCGCGGCGAAAAAGGGCAAGACGCGTCAGGAGGTGGCGCCCCGTCCTTCCCGCCGCGCTTTTAGAACCCTTCCAAATCTTGACTCGCCTCCCCCCGGGGCGCATATCGGCTGACGAAACGGAGGCGCCGCCATGTTCATCCAGACCGAGTCCACGCCGAACCCCGCAACGCTCAAGTTCCTGCCGGGCCTCGCGGTCCTCGACGCCGGAACCGCCGATTTCCCGGCGCCGGACACCGCGGCGAAATCGCCGCTGGCGCGGCGCATCTTCGCCGTCGACGGTGTGACCGGCGTCTTCCTCGGATCGGACTTCGTGACCGTGACCAAGGCCGAGACGGTGTTCTGGGACCACATCAAGCCGGCGATCCTCGGCGCCATCATGGAACACTTCCACTCCGGCCAGCCCGCGATCGAGGGCGAACGCGCCGCGAGCGCGCACGCCGAACAGGACGGGCCGGATGCCGACATCGTCAAGCAGATCAAGGAGCTTCTCGACACGCGGGTGCGCCCGGCGGTGGCGCAGGACGGCGGCGACATCACCTTCCACGGCTTCGACCGCGGCGTGGTCTACCTGCACATGCAGGGCGCCTGCGCCGGCTGCCCGTCCTCGACCCTCACCCTCAAGATGGGGATCGAGAACCTGCTCCGGCACTACATTCCCGAAGTGACCGAGGTGCGGCCGGTCGCCGCCTGACGCATGGCGGGGCCGCTCGTCCTCGGCTTCGACACCTCGGCCGCGCATTGCGCGGCCGCTCTCGTTTCCGGCGACCGGCTCCTGGAGGCGCGGTCCGAGGAGATGGGGCGCGGCCAGGCCGAACGGCTCATGCCGATGCTGGAGGAACTGCTGGCCGCCCACGGCCACGCCTGGGCCGACCTCGCCGCGCTCGGCGTCGGCACCGGCCCCGGCAACTTCACCGGCATCCGCATCGCGGTGGCCGCCGCCCGGGGGCTGGCGCTCGGCCTGGGGATCCCCGCCGTCGGCGTGAGCGGGTTCGAGGCCCGCGCCGAGGGGCACGAGGGCCCGCTCTGGGTGGCGATCGGGGCCCCGCGCGGTATGGTCTGGCTTCAGCGCCGCGACGGCAGCACGCAGGGCGCCCCCGACCTTCGTCCCGCGGCCGCCGCCGCTGCGCTCGACGCGCCGCTCCTGTGGCTCTCCGACCTGCCGGCCGGCGAGATCGCCGCCCGGATCGCCCGCATCGCCCGCGACCGGCGCCACCAGCCCCTGCCCCGTCCCGCCCCTCTCTACCTGCGCCCCGCCGATGCCGCGCCGATGCGCGAGGCGCCGCCCGTCCTGTTGCCATGACCGTCGATGCCGAACGGCTGGCCGCGATCCACCGCCAGTGCTTCGCCGCCCCCCGCCCCTGGGCCGCGGCCGAGATCGAGGCCATCCTCGCCACGCCGGGGGCCTTCCTTCTGAGCGAGCCGGACGGGTTCCTCGTCGGCCGGGTTCTGGCCGACGAGGCGGAGCTTCTCACGCTTGCGGTGGCGCCGGCGGCGCGGCGCAGGGGCGTTGCTGCCCGGCTTCTCGCGGCGTTTCTCGACCGCGCGGTGCGGCAGGGCGCCGGCCGCGCCTTCCTCGAGGTCGCCGCCGACAACGCCCCCGCCCGCGCGCTCTACGCAGGTGCGGGCTTTGCCGAAAGCGGCCGGCGACCGCGCTACTACCGGCGCCCGGACGGCACCCTGACCGACGCGCTGATCCTCGTGCGGAGCCTCGCCTGAAACACGTCAGGGTGGTTGACCGGGCGGTCAAATTGCCCTTCGGCCGGCGCGAATGCCTATTGACCGGCCGCGGCCCTTCGGCGCTAATCGACGGCAATCCGCGCGGGGGGAACGGCTGTCCGCAAGGACGGCACCGAACGCGGATCGACAGGGACACAAACCGGGAGCTTTTCCATGACCCTTCAGAGAAAATTCCTCGGCGCGGCCGCTGTGCTGGCGCTGACCTCGGGCGCGGCGCTGGCCGATCCGGCGATCATCTACGACCTCGGCGGCAAGTTCGACAAATCCTTCAACGAAGCGGCCTTCAACGGCGCCGAGAAGTGGAAGGCCGAGACCGGCGGCACCTACAAG
>JAUQYB010000050.1 GCA_030837825.1 Albidovulum sp. | reverse complement strand
GGGCGGGTCTCCTCTCTTCCAAACGCCGGTTCCTCTTGGCAAACTACGGGCCGAAGCGGGGCGGCGACAAGCCCCGAAACGCGCGGCGTGCGGCGATGGCGGCAGAAACAGGCTTTAGATGAAACCACTTGGAAATCGGCGGTCGCTCCGGTGCCTTCGCGCAGGCGTGGCCGGATTGGGCCTTCTTGCGGCCGGGATGACAGGGGCCGCGGGCACGCCCGAAACCGGCGCGGCCGCCGCGCAGGGGCCGGTCACCAACCTGCCCTTGCCCCGCTTCGTGTCGCTGAAGGCGTCCGAGGCCAATGTCCGCCGCGGCCCGAGCCTCGAGCACCGGATCGACTGGGTATTCCGCCACCGCGACATGCCGCTGCGCGTCACCGCCGAGTTCGGTCACTGGCGGCGGGTGGAGGACAACGAGGGGCAGGGCGGCTGGATCTACTACACGCTCCTGTCCGGCGTGCGCACCGTGCTGATCGAGGCCGACGGCACCGCTTTGCGATCGCGTCCCGACCCCGAGGCCCCGGCGGTGGCCGAGGCAGAGGCCGGCGTGATCGGCCGGCTGGGCGAATGCCGGCACGACTGGTGCCGCGTCACCGCCGACGGCGAAAAGGGCTGGGTCGCCAAGGCCGCGCTCTGGGGCGTGGAGGCGGACGAAATCCGCAACTGACCGCCCGCGGTGACCGGCGGGACGCCCCGCCGCCATCACCGGTGCCTCAGCCCTTCCGGGGCTCCTTCAGCTTGTCGATGCCCAGCATCTTCATCGTCGCCTTCTCGTAGAACGGCTCCGACGTGCCCTTCTTGACCTTGCGGATGAAGTATTTCTCGAAGCCGATCTTGGCCAGATGCACCCACTTGCCCGAAGACGCCCAGTTGACGTTGCGCGGCGGAATCTGCGGCTGGGCGACGAAGGCGATGCCTGAATCGCCGAAGTCGGCGAGGCAGACGGCGTTCCAGGTGCCGACCTCGTCGGGCGCCTTGCCGCGCAGGATGTTGCCGAGGTTGTGGGCCGTCGCGGTGACCATGCTCTCGATCATGAAGCCTGTCTTCGGCACGCCGCAGGGGACCGGCGTCGGCCCCATCGGCGGGATCGCGATGCAGACGCCGATGCCGAAGATGTTGCGGTATTTCGGGTTCATCTGGTGCTCGTCGACGATGACGAAGCCGCGCGGGTTGACCAGGCCCTCGATCCCGACGATCGGCTTGATGCCGCGGAACGCCGGCAGCATCATCGCGAAGCCGAAGGGCAGTTCCTTCTCGGCCTTGACGCTGCCGTCATCGGCGATCTCCTCGACCACCATCTTGCCCGCCTCCACCCGCTTCACCCGGGTCGAGGTCATCCACTTGATGTGCTTCTCGCGCATCTCGGATTCCAGAAGCCCCTTGGTGTCGCCCACCCCGTCCAGCCCGAGGTGGCCGACGTAGGGCTCCGAGGTGACGAAGGTCATCGGCACCTTGTCGCGGATCTTGCGGCGGCGCAGCTCGGTTTCCAGGATGAAGGTGAATTCGTAGGCCGGCCCGAAGCAGGACGCGCCCTGCGCCGCGCCGACGACGATCGGCCCCGGCTTCTTGCAGAACGCCTCGAACGCGACCTGTGCCTTCTCGGCATGGTCGATGTGGCAGATCGACTGGGTGTGCCCCTCCGGCCCGAAGCCCTCGATCTCGTCGAAGGCAAGCTCGGGCCCGGTGGCGATGATCAGGTAGTCGTAGGAAATCGAACTGCCGTCGACCAGCGCGATGCGGTTCTCCTCCGGGTGAAGCTTTTCGGCCGCGACGGTGCGGAACTCGATCCCCTTCTTCCGCATCGTCTCGGCAAGGTCGACGGTGATGTCGTCGCGCTTGCGCCAGCCCACCGCGATCCACGGGTTCGAGGGCACGAAGTGGTAGGCCGGGTCCTTGGTGACCACGGTGATCCTGTCTTCCTTGCGGATCTGGTCGGCCAGTTCGTAGGCCATGATCGACCCGCCGAGCCCGGCGCCGAGAATTACGATATGTGCCATGCCTCTCTCCCCACGCGGTCGCGGTGCCCTCCCGGCAGCGACTCGATTCATATATAAATTTTAGAATACGTTTCTGATCTGCGTCAAAGTTTCGCAGAAGGATTTTTCCGGCAAAACGGAACGGCCCCGCCTCCGGGGAGGGGCGGGGCCGCAAGGAATGGTCGCAGGCGGTACGGGCGAGGGGCGTCAGCCCCTGCGGCGCCGGCGGATCGCGCCGAGGCCGGCCAGCCCGCCAAGCAGCAGCACGCCCGCCGCCGGCACCGGCACCGGCGCGATGTCGGTCAGCAGATCCTGCGTGCCGGAAGCCGACAGGATGGTGACCGGGCCCGACGATGCCCATTGCCCGGAGGTGATCCCGTTCAGCCAGCTCTGGGCGAGATTGCGCGCGGCGCTGGTTGCCGAGGTGATGCGGAACGCGCCCTTGGACAGGTCGAGCTTGCCGCTCCCCTCGTTGGCGATTTCCCAGGCGGCAAGCTGGAACGCCGCCGCCGAGGTGGCGCCTGTCACCAGGCTGAAACCGTTGCCCATCAGCGCGCCGAGCCGGTCGAGGATCGGGGCCGAAAGGCTGCTGCCCACGCTGTGGTCGCGCGGCAGCGTCAGCGTCTCGAGGGGTTCGAGGCAGAAGGCCAGGAAATCCTGCACGCTGCCGTTCGCGCCGGTGGCGGAAAGGCGGAACAGGCCGGCGGCCGCGGTCCGGTTGATGCCGTTCAGGCTGTAGCTTGCGGTCTGATACCAGGCATTCTGCCCTTTTGCGTCCTGGAAGGCGTTCTTGCCCTGCATCGTCACGTTGACGGTGGCAGCGCCCGCCGGCGCCACGGCCATCACCGCGGCTGCGGCAACCGCCGCGAGCATCCTTTTCAGTCCACGCATCTGAGCTTCCCTGTCACCATTCACATATCGCTTCTTGCCTTACGCTTGCCCGAAGTCTGCCGCAATTCGATCTTCCGGAAGCGGCCCTGCCGCAGCCGCGTCCGGGCTCAGGCACGCTCACCCGGACGTTGAATTGCGCACCAACCCGCATCGCCCTTCTGGCGAGCGGGGCGCGGAAATCCGCGATTGGCGGAAACAACACCACGGAAACGACCGGCATTGTTTCCGTGCAAATGGGATCGCATTGGGCCGTCGTGGCAGGTTCGCGACCGGCCCCGGCGCGTCTTCCGGTGCGCAACCGTTTCCACTTCGCATTGCACGGCCGTATTTCGGCCACATTGTTGCCACACGACCGCCGGCGGCACGGTCCTGCGAATCGGCTCCGGCCGCACCACCGAAAGAAAAGGCCGGCCCGGAACCCCGGGCCGGCCGATCCGCACCGCGGGGGGCGGGAGTTACTTCGGGATCTCGCCGGTGATCCCCTCGACGTAGAAGTCCATCCCCAGAAGCGTGCCGTCGTCCGCCGTCTCGCCCTCGGCCAGCCAGGCCGACCCGTCCTGCTTGTTCAGCGGGCCGGTGAACGGGTGGTAGGTGCCCGCCCCGATCGCGTCGCGCAGCGCCTCTGCCTCGGCCTTCACCTCGGCCGGAACCGCGTCGGTGATCTCGCCGATCAGCACCTCGCCGCCCTTGATCCCGGCCCAGATGTCGGCCTGCTCATAGCTGCCGTCGAGAAGCGCGCCGATCCGTTCGACATAGTAGGGGCCCCAGTTGTCGATGACCGAGGTGACCCGGGGGCTGGGCTTGTATTCCGCCATGTCCGAGGCCTGGCCGAAGCCGATCACGGCACCGTTGGTCTTGGCGGCCTCGGCCAGGGGCGCGGTCGAATCGGTGTGCGACGCGATCACGTCGACGCCCTGCTCGATCATCGCCTTGGCGGCATCGGCCTCTTTGGCCGGGTCGAACCAGGTATAGGCCCAGACCACCGTCAGCTCGACGTTCGGGTTCACCTTCTTCGCGTTCACGTAGTAGGCATTGATCCCCATGATGACCTCGGGGATCGGGAACGAGCCGATGTAGCCGATCTTGTTCGACTTGGTCATCCGCGCGGCGATCAGCCCCTCGACGGCGCGGCCCTCGTAGAAGCGCGCGTTGTAGGTCGACACGTTGGCGCTGTCGCGCTTGAAGCCGGTGGCGTGCTCGAACTTCACGTCGGGGAACTTGGCGGCGACCGCGTTGGTCGCGTCCATGTAGCCGAACGAGGTGGTGAAGATGATGTTGCAGCCCGAAAGCGCCATCTGCGTCAACACCCGCTCGGCATCCGCACCTTCGGGGACGCTTTCCTGATAGGTCGACGCGTCGACCTTGTCACCGAACTTCTCGATGACCGCGAGGCGGCCCTGGTCGTGCTGATAGGTCCAGCCGCCGTCGCCGATCGGGCCGACATAGACCCAGCAGGCCTTCACATGGTCCATGCCCGCGGCAAGGGCGCCGCCGCCGAGCGACAGGCCGAGCCCGATCGCGGCGGTTGCCAGCAGAGTTCTTCGTTTCATCGTTACTCTCCCGTTGGAAGGGGCTTGACCGCCCCGGTTGGTGTTCGCCTCAGCGCGCGGCGTGGAAATTCTGCCCGAGGCTCGCCGGCGCGTTGAGGCTTGCCCGGCCGCGGCCCGAGGACATGATGACCAGCACGAGGATGGTTATCAGATAGGGCGACATCGACAAGTACTCGACGGGAATGCGCGCGCCCGCCGCCTGGAGGTTCAGTTGCAGCACGGTGATGCCGCCGAAGAGATAGGCGCCGACCAGCACCCGCCAAGGCCGCCAGCTTGCGAAGACGACGATGGCCAGCGCGATCCAGCCCGCGCCGGCGGTGATCCCGTCGGTCCACTGCGGCACCCGCACGAGGCTGATGTAGGCGCCGCCCAGCCCCGCCATCGCCGCCCCGAAGAGGATCGCCATGACCCGGATCCGCACCACCTTGTAGCCGAGCGCGTGCGCCGCGTCGTGGCTTTCGCCCACCGCCCTGAGGATCAGCCCGGCGCGGCTGTATCTGAGCACCGCCCAGACCGCCGCGACGATCGCCACGGAAAGATAGACCACCGCGTCGTGGGAAAAGAGCACCCGTCCGAGAAACGGGATGTCCTCGAGCGGCCCGAACGGCACATGCGGCGTCCGCGGCGGCTTGATCCCGTTGTAGCCCTGGCCCATCAGGCTCGAAAGCCCCAGCCCGAAGAGCGTCAGCGCCAGTCCCGTCGCCACCTGGTTGGCGAGGAACACCTGCGTCAGCAGCGCGAAGACGAGGCTCAACGCCATCGCGCCCGCCGCGCCGCCGAGAAATCCCAGAAGCGGGCTGCCGGTATGCACCGCGGCGATGAAGCCGGTGACCGCGCCGGTGATCATCAGCCCCTCGACCCCGAGGTTCAGCACGCCCGCCCGCTCGACCACCAGCTCGCCGATCGCCGCCAGCATGATCGGCACCGCCGCCACCATCAGCGAGGCGATGAGGACCGCCGGGTTGATGCCGTAGAAATCCATCAGCGGGCCTCCTTCGACAGCGGTGCGAAGCGGATGCGGAAGTTCGACAGCACGTCCACGGCAAGCAGGAAGAACAGCAGCATCCCCTGGAACACCCTTATCGCCGAGGACGGCAACCCGAGGTTGGTGGCCGCCATCTCGCCGCCGACGTAGGTCAGCGCCATGAGAAGCGAGGCGAGCAGGATGCCGACCGGGTTGAGCCGGCCGAGGAACGCCACGATGATCGCGGTGAAGCCGTAGCCGGTGTTGAAGTCGATCGAGATCTGCCCGGCCGGCCCGGTCACCTCGAAAAGCCCCGCAAGGCCGGCGAGCGCGCCGGAAGCCCCCATGCAGAAGACGACGAGCCTTTCGGCGCTCACGCCCGCGAAGCGTGCCGCGCGGGGCGCCTGGCCGGCGAGCTTGATCTGGAAGCCGAGCAGGTGGCGCTGCAACAGCACATGCGCCGCAATCACCACGACAAGGGCGGCGACCACGCCCCAGTGCACCCCGCTTCCGGCGAAAAGCTCGGGGTTCGACGCCGCCTTGTAGGCGTTGAAGTTGCGGCTGCCCGGAAAGCCAGCGCCCTCGGGGTTGCGCAGGAACCCCGTCGCCGCCTTCGACAGGATCGTCTCGGCGACGTAGACCAGCATCAGCGAGACGAGGATTTCATTGGTGTTGAACCGCGTCTTCAGGATCGCCGGGATCATCGCCCAGACCCAGCCGCCGAAGGCACCGCCGAGGATCATCAACGGGAAGATCCAGCGGCTTTCCGTCGGATAGGCCGCAAGCCCGATCGAGGCGCCGACGATCGCGCCGATGATGTATTGCCCCTCGGCGCCGATGTTCCAGATGCCCGCCCGGAAGCCGAGCGCGAGGCCCACCGCGATCAGCGCGAGCGGCCCCGCCTTGACCAGAAGCTGGCCCCTCAGATACCAGGCGAACTCGCCGAAGAGCGGGTCCCAGAAGATCGTGCGGACCACCGCGAACGGGTCCTTGCCGAGCGCGGCGAACAGCAGCCCGCCCGCGACCATCGTCAGCGCCACGGCGAGGAACGGCGTGCCCCAGGCCCAGGCCCGCGACGGGGTGGGGCGTTTCTCAAGCACCAGCATGGATCGCCCCCTCCGCCACGTGCATCCCGTGCGCGCCGCCCAGCATCAGCCCGATCCGCTCGAGCGTCAGCCCCGCCACCGGCACCGGCGCCGACAGCCGTCCCTCGTTCAGCGCCGCGAAGCGGTCGGCGATCTCGACAATCTCGTCGATGTCCTGGCTGATGACAACGACTGCCGCCCCCTTCGCGGCGCGGTCGAGCAGCGCCTGGCGGATGAAGGCCGCCGCCGCCGCGTCCACCCCCCAGGTCGGCTGGTTCACCACGATGACCTCCGGCGCCTGCAATATCTCCCGGCCGAGCACGAACTTCTGGAGGTTGCCGCCCGAAA
Organism: Albidovulum sp.; assembly: GCA_030837825.1. GTDB lineage: Bacteria > Pseudomonadota > Alphaproteobacteria > Rhodobacterales > Rhodobacteraceae > Albidovulum. Next base: position 22,818 of record JAUQYB010000050.1, on the reverse strand, counting down.
GCGCCCGCGCCGCCGTGGCGATCCCCGGCGTGCGCACGTCATAGGTCGTGACGATCTCGTCCGCGAAGGCGCGCACCGCCGACCAGTCGATGAAGCCGCGCCGGGCCAGCCGCTTGCGCACCGCGCCGGACAAAAGCGCGTTTTCCGTCAGGCTCATGTCCGGTGCTGCGGCATGGCCCAGCCGCTCCTCCGGCGCGGTGCAGATGCCGTCCCGCCGCCGCTCGTTCGGCCCCAGATGGCCGATGCCGCGGCCGTGCAGGCGGATCGCGCCCTCCGCGGTGCGAATCTCGCCCGAGAGCGCGGCCATGAGCTCGTCCTGCCCGTTGCCCGCGACCCCGCCGATGCCCAGCACCTCGCCCTGCCGCACCACGAAGCCGACCGCCTGGAGGCTGGTCCCGAAGGCCGAGGGCGAGGATACCGAAAGCCCTTCGACCCTGAGCGCGACGGGGCCGAGTTCCCCCGCCGCCCGCGCCGGCGCCTTGAGCGATGCGCCGACCATCAGCTCCGCCATCTCGCGCGCCGAAACCTCGCGCGGCACGCAGGTGCCCACCACCTTGCCGCGCCTGAGGATCGTCGCCGCGTCGCAGAGCGCGCGGATCTCCTCCAGCTTGTGGCTGATGTAGAGGATCGACGTGCCCTCCGCCGCCAGTTGCCGGAGCGTGCCGAAGAGGATCGTCACCTCCTGCGGCGTCAGCACGCTGGTCGGCTCGTCCATGATCAGGAGCTTCGGGTTCTGCAGCAGGCAGCGCACGATCTCCACCCGCTGCCGCTCGCCGGCCGAAAGATCGCCCACCAGCCGGCCGGGATCGAGCGGCAGGCCGTAGCCTTCCGAGACCTCGCGGATGCGGGCCGCAAGCTCGCGCATCGGCGGCGGCGCGTCCATCCCCAGCGCCACGTTCTCGGCCACGTTCAGCGCGTCGAACAGGGAAAAGTGCTGGAACACCATCGCCACGCCCGCGGCCCGCGCCGCGCGCGGCTCTGCCGGCGCATAGGGCGCGCCGCGCATGCTCATCCGCCCCTCGTCGGGTTTCACGAGGCCGTAGATCATCTTCACCAGCGTCGACTTGCCCGCGCCATTCTCGCCCAGAAGCGCATGGATCTCGCCGGTTCCGATCGCAAAGGACACATCGTCGTTCGCACGCACGCCGGGATAGCTCTTGCCGATCCCCTCGACGCCCAGCAGCATCTCCCCCCTCACGCCTTCCGCTCCCTTTCCGGCGCCCGCTCCGCGCCGCTCTGCCGCAGGATTTCCGCCGCCACCCCCACCGCAATCGCCTGCGGATGCTTGCCGAGCGCGGGCTCGCCGATCGGGCAGCGGATGCGCGCGATCTGCGCCTCGCCGTGCCCGAGCGCCCGAAGCCGCCCCCGGAACCGCGCCCGTTTCGTGGCCGACCCGATCAGGCCCAGCGCGCCGAAGCCGTGGCCGAGCAGACGGTGGCACAGCTCGAGGTCGAGCGCATGGGAAAACGTGACGACCAGATGCTCCGCCCCCGGCGGCGCCCCGGCCACCAGATCGGCGGGATTCGCCGCGATCCGCTGCACCACCCCCTCCGGCAATCCGGGGAACCGTGCCGCATCGGTGTCGGCCCAGGTCAGCCGCAGGCCGGGCAGGGGGGCGAGAACCGCCACCAGCGCGCGGCCGACATGGCCCGCGCCCCAGACCCAGATGTCGCGCTCCACCGCCGCCACCGGCTCCACCATCCAGCCCTGGACGATCCCCGCCGGGGCCGCGACCCCCTCGGCCCGTGTCCGCGCCAGAAGGCGCCGCACCGCCAGCGGCATCTCCGCGCCGGTGCCGGGCAGCGGGCGCGCCACCACCGCGCGCTCGCCATGCGCGGCAAGCCGCGCCGCGGTCCAGACCTCCGTCAGAAGTGTCACCGCCCCGCCGCAGCACTGGCCGAGGTTCGGGCCCAAAGGAACCCGGTCCAGCCGGTCCGGCCCGCCCCGCGCCAGCACCCGGCGCGCGTCCGCCGCCGCCGCGAACTCCAGCGCGCCACCGCCAATCGTGCCGGCCTCTCCGCCGGCCCAGACCAGCATCGCCGCCCCCGCCTCGCGCGGGGCGGACCCGGCGACCCCCGCCACCACGACCCGGACCACCGCGCCATGCGCGGCGACCGCCCGGGCCAGCGTCTCGCGGTCGAAGCTCATGGCCGCCCCTCCCCCCGCGCCCGGTGGACGGCCGCCAGCACCGCCTCCGCCGTCGCCGGCGCCTGGAGGTCCGGGTAATGCGGCCCCGAGGCGGCGCAGGCCGCCGCCAGCGCCGAGAAGGCCGAGATCCCCAGCATCAGCGGCGGCTCCCCCACCGCCTTCGACCGGTAGATCGTCTCCTCCCGGTTCTCCCCCTCCCAGAGCGCCACGTTGAAGATGCGCGGCCGGTCGGAACAGGCCGGAATCTTGTAGGTCGAGGGCGCATGGGTCCGCAGCCGGCCGCGCTCGTCCCAGACCAGCTCCTCCGTCGTCAGCCAGCCCGCGCCCTGCACGAAGCCGCCCTCGATCTGGCCCCGGTCGATCGCCGGGTTCAGGCTCGCGCCTGCGTCGTGCAGGATGTCGACCCTGAGGATGCGGTTCTCGCCGGTCAGCGTGTCGATCACCACCTCGCTCACCGCCGCGCCATAGGCGAAGTAGAAGAACGGCCGCCCGCGCCCGGCCAGCCGGTCCCAGGTGATCTTCGGCGTGGCATAGAAGCCGGTCGAGGACAGGCTGACGCGGCCCTGGTAGCAGCGCGCCGCCGCCTCGGCGAAGCTCAACTCCGCGGCGCCGACGAAGACCCGGCCTCCCTCGAAATGCACCTCCGCCGGCCGGGCCTGGTGTTCGGCCGCCAGATGCGCCGCCATCCGCGCCCGGATCGTGTCGCAGGCGGCCTTCACCGCCATCCCGTTCAGGTCCGACCCCGACGAGGCCGCGGTGGCCGAGGTGTTCGGCACCTTGCCGGTGTCGGTCGCGGTGATCGCCACCAGACCCGCGTCCACGCCGAAGGCCGCGGCCGCCACCTGCACCACCTTCCGGTGCAGGCCCTGGCCCATCTCGGTGCCGCCGTGGTTGAGGTGGATCGACCCGTCCTGGTAGACATGGACGAGCGCGCCGGCCTGGTTCAGATGCGTCAGCGTGAAGGAGATGCCGAACTTCACCGGGGTCAGCGCGATCCCGCGCTTCAGCACCGGCTCGCGCGCGTTCCACGCCTCCACCGCCGCCTGCCGCGCCCTGAACCCGCTCGTCTCCTCCAGCCGCGCCACCAGCCCGCCGAGGATGAAATCCTCCACCGGCATGTGGTAGGGCGTGGTCTGCCGCCCCTTCGCCTCGGGCATCGGCGCCGCGCTTTCCACCAGCGCCGCCGCCCCTCGCGAAAACGCATCCGCCCCGGGCGGCAGGGGGGATTCCGCCCCCGCCTCTTCCGTTCCTGAAATATCCCCGCCGGAGGCTCCCGCACTCTCGGCGTAGAAATTCGCCCGCCGGACCGCCAGCGGGTCGAGCCCGAGCGCATGGGCGACATGGTCGATCACCCGCTCGATCCCGAGCATCCCCTGGGGGCCGCCGAAGCCGCGGAAGGCGGTGGCCGACTGGGTGTTGGTCCGCAGCCGGTGGCTCTCGATCCGCACGTTCTCCAGATGATAGGCGTTGTCGGCATGCAGCATCGCCCGGTCGCAGACCGGCAAGCTCAGGTCCTGGCTCCAGCCGCAGCGGGCGAGGTGGCGGAACGCGATCCCGAGGATGCGGCCCGCCCCGTCCACCCCGGCGCGGTAGCCGATGCGGAAGTCGTGGCGCTTGCCGGTGATCACCATGTCGTCGTCGCGGTCGTAGCGCATCCTGACGGCGCGGCCGAAGGCGCGGGCGACGACGGCGCAGGCGACGGCGAGCGCGTTGCCCTGGCTTTCCTTGCCGCCGAAGCCGCCGCCCATCCGCCGCATCTCGACCCGGACCGCGTTCATCGGCAGGCCGGTCGCCGCGGCCACCTTGTGCTGGATCTCGGTCGGGTGCTGCGACGAACACTGCACCGTCACCCCGTCCTCGGCCGGCAGCGCCAGCGCGACCTGGCCTTCGAGGTAGAAATGCTCCTGCCCGCCGATGTCGATCCGCCCCTCGACGATATGCGGGGCGCGGGCGATGGCGCCGTCCGGGTCGCCCCGCGACCAGATCACCGGCCCGCCCTCGAACCGGCTGCCGGCGGCCAGCGCCTGCTCCACGGTCAGGATCGCCGGCAGGTCGCGGACCTCGATCCTGCCCTTCCGCGCCGCCTTCCGCGCCGCGACATGGCTTTCCGCCACCACCAGAAAGACCGGCTGGCCGACATAATGCACCCGGTCCGTCGCCAGGAGCGGCTCGTCATGGATCGAGGGCGAGACGTCGTTCTCGAACGGCAGGTCGGCCGCGGTCCAGACCGCGACGACACCGGGGCTGGCGTGCACTTCGGTCAGGTCCAGCGACAGGATCTCGCCATGCGCCACGGTCGAGAGCCCGAAGGCGAGGTGCAGCGCATTGGCCGGCAGGGCGATGTCGTCGACATAGCGCGCCGCGCCGGTGACGTGCAGATGCGCCGACTCGTGGGGCAGGGGCTTCGCCACGCTCATGGCGCCACCTCCAGCACGTCGACCCGCGTGCCCGTCCGCTCGAGGAAATAGCGCAGGAGCATGTTCGCGGCCGTCTCCAGCCGGTAGCCGGCCGAGGCCCGCATGTCGGAAAGCGGCGTGAAATCCGCGGCAAAGGCGGGCAGCGCCGCCTCCACCGTCTCGCGCGTGAAGGGGCGGCCCACCAGCGCGGCCTCCACCGACCGGGCGCGCTTCGGTACCCCGGCCATGCCGCCGAAGGCGATCCGCGCGCTTGCGATTTCCGAACCTTCCAGGGCCAGGTTGAAGCAACCGCAGACCGCCGATATGTCCTGATCGAACCTTTTCGACAGTTTGTAGCAGGCGAGACCGGACGCCGCGGCGGGGATCGTCACCGCCTCGACGAACTCGCCCTTCGCCCGGTCCTGCCGCCCGTAGTCGACGAAGAAATCCTCCAGCGCGATCTCGCGGCGCCGATCCCCCTTGCGCAGGTGAAGCCGCGCCCCCAGCGCGATCAGCGGCGGCGGTGCGTCTCCGATCGGCGAGCCGTTGGCGATGTTGCCGCCGATCGTCGCCGCCGCCCGCACCTGTTCCGAGGCGAAGCGGCGCAGAAGTTCCGCGAAGGCCGGGTGCGGCTCCTCCATCGCGGCGCGCAAGGCGGCGATGGTGACGCCGGCACCGATGCGGAAGCCTCCGGCCGTCGTCTCGATCCGTTGCAGGTCGCGGCATGAAGGAAGGCGACCTCGGGCAGGTCGCGCAACTGCTTGGTCACCCAGAGTCCGACATCGGTCGCGCCCGCGATCAGCACCGCGTCGGGATGCGCCTCGTACCACGTCGCCAGCGCGTCCGAGGATGCTGGCGCGAAGGGCGCCGGGCCAGCCTCCGCCGGCCGGTCCCGCACCCGGTCCCGCAGCCACTCCGGCACCGGCGTGCCCGCCACCGCCTCGGCGGCGCGGACGATCGGCGCATAGCCGGTGCAGCGGCAGAGATTGCCGGCAAGGCTGTCGTCGTGGTCGGTCCGCCCGTTCAGATGCGCCGCCGCCATCGACACCACGAAGCCCGGCGTGCAGAAGCCGCACTGGCTGCCGTGATGCGCGACCAGCGCCGCCTGCACCGGGTGCATCTCGCCCGCGGGCCCCGCCAGCCCCTCGACGGTGCGGACCGCGCGGCCGTGCAGTTGCGGCAGGAACAGGATGCAGGCGTTCAGCGCCCGCGTTCCCCGGTCGTCGGTCACCATCACCGTGCAGGCGCCGCAGTCGCCCTCGTTGCAGCCCTCTTTGGTGCCGGTCAGCCCACGCTCCTCGCGCAGCCAGTCGAGCAGCGTCCGTGTCGGTGAATCGACGGATATCCGGACCGGTGCGCCATTGAGGACAAACCCGATCTCAGCCATCAAGATGTCCTGCCGCCTTCTCTTCGTCCCGAACCTGGGCCTTGCCCCTGCGTGCCCGCCCGATGCGGCGTAAAGCGGGTCCACGCGTTCGCTCCCTCGCGCCATCAAGCGCGGTTCCCGGTCACAACGCAAGCGGAACCTTTCAGCGGAACGCGGAAGGTGGTGTCGGCGTTTCCTGATAATCCGGACGGGTCCGGGGGCCAGGGTCCGGGGCCGGCCAAGGCACTGGAATCCCCCGCCCCAGACGGCCTATCATGCACCCGTGAACGGTAGCCGGGCGGCAGCGGGAGGGGTCGGATGGAAAGCTGGGTCGCCGCCTTCATCCTCGCGGCCCTCGGGCTCGGCATGGCGCAGGTCGTCGCGGCGGCGCGCTTCCGCGCCCGCATCCTGAGGCTTGCGGCCCGCCTCCACGATACGCCCGCCACCCGCGACATCGAGGATCGCCTGCCGCCGATCGTCGCCGATTTCGCCCGCCGCGCCGGTGCCGAGCCCGGCGCGGGGCTGCGCGTCGCCACCTTCGCGCAGGACGGCGAACTGCGGCTGCGGCAAGGCGGGCGGTTCGCGCCCACCGTGGCCTGGCAGGTCGTGGCGCTCGGCCGCGCGGGCTTTCTCTGGGACGCGCGGCAATCCCTCGGCCCGGTCGAGACGCTGCGGGTGATCGACGCCTTCGTCGCCGCCGAGGGCGTGCTCGAGGCCCGCCTCTTCGGCTCCGTTCCGGTCGCGCGCCTCTCGGGGCGCGAGCTGACGCTGGGCGAGGCCTTCCGCTACCTCGCCGAACTGCCCTGGGCGCCCGACGCGATTCTCGGCAACCCCGACCTCGTCTGGCGGGTGACCGGGTCCGACCGGGTCGAGGTGCGGCTGGCGACGCAGGCCGGCACCGCCCGCGTCACCTTCACCTTCGACGCGAACGGCGATGTCACCGGCATGGAGGCGAAGGACCGCCCGGCGCGCGACGGCAGCGGCCGGATGACCAGGCTCGACTGGCGCGGCCGCTTCGGCGACTACCGCCAGATCGGGCCGCGCCGCCTGCCGGAATACGGCGAGGTGGGCTATGACTGGCCGGGGCTGGGCTACGAGCCCTATTTCCGCGGCCGCATCCGCGACTATCACGTCGCACCCTGAGCCGGCACCTTTCCCGCGCCGCGCCGGGGGGGTAACGTCCCCCGCATGGTCGGCCCCCGATTCATCCACCTGCGCGTCCACACCGAATACTCGCTCCTCGAAGGGGCGGTGCCGGTGAAGAAGCTCGTCGGCCTCTGCGACCGGATGGGGATGCCCGCCATCGCCGTGACCGACACCGACAACCTCTTCGCGGCGCTGGAATTCTCGGTCACCGCCAAGGCGGCGGGGGTTCAGCCGATCGTCGGCTGCCAGCTCTCGCTCGACCACGACCCGCCCCAGCCCGGCGAACGCCCGCGCCCGCCGGCGCCCGTCGTCCTTCTCGCCCAGTCCGAGGCGGGCTACCTCAACCTGATGAAGCTCAACTCCTGCCTCTACCTGCGCGGCGACGGCGCCGCCCCGCATGTGACGATGGAGGAGCTGGAGCGCCACGCCGTGGGGCTGATCTGCCTGAGCGGCGGACCGGACGGGCCGGTCGGCCGCCACCTTCGGGCCGGGCAGGGGGCCAGGGCCGAGGCGGTGCTGCGCCGCCTCGCCGCCGCCTTCCCCGGCCGGCTCTATGTCGAGTTGCAGCGCCACCCCGGCGAAGGCGGGCACCATACCGAGGCCGAACAGGCGACCGAGCGCGGCCATGTCGAGATGGCCTATGCGCTCGGCCTGCCGCTCGTCGCCACCAACGACGTCCACTTTCCCGGGCCGGACATCTACGAGGCGCATGACGCGCTGATCTGCATTGCCGAGGGCGCCTATGTCGACCAGCAGGAACCGCGCCGCCGGCTGACGCCGCAGCACTGGCTGAAATCGCCCGAGGAGATGGCCGCGCTTTTCGCCGACCTGCCGGAGGCGGTGGAGAACACCGTCGAGATCGCCCGCCGCTGCGCCTTCGCGGTGTCCAAGCGCAAGCCGATCCTGCCGCGCTTCGCCGGCGACGAGGTCGACGAGCTGCGCCGCCAGGCGACCGGGGGGCTTGGCGCGCGGCTCGCCGTGATCCCCCATGCGGTGCCGGTGGAGCAATACCGCAGGCGACTCGACTTCGAGCTTGGCATCATCGAGCAGATGGGCTTTCCCGGCTACTTCCTGATCGTCGCCGACTTCATCAAATGGGCCAAGGCCAAGGGCATCCCGGTGGGGCCCGGGCGCGGCTCGGGCGCGGGTTCGCTCGTGGCCTATGCGCTGACGATTACCGACCTCGATCCAATGCGTTACTCCCTTCTGTTCGAGCGGTTTCTGAACCCCGAACGGGTGTCGATGCCCGACTTCGACATCGACTTCTGCATGGACCGGCGCGAGGAGGTGATCCGCTACGTCCAGGACCGCTATGGCGCCGACCGGGTGGCGCAGATCATCACCTTCGGCGCGCTTCTCTCCAAGGCCGCGGTGCGCGACGTGGGCCGCGTCCTGCAGATGCCCTACGGCCAGGTCGACCGGCTGTCGAAGCTGATCCCGGTCGAAGGCGTGAAGCCGGTCTCGATCGAGAAGGCGCTGGCCGACGAGCCGCGGCTGCGGGAGGCCGCGCGCGCCGAGGAGGTGGTGGCCAGGCTGCTCGACTACGCCCAGAAGATCGAGGGGCTGCTCAGGAACGCCTCGACCCATGCCGCCGGCGTGGTGATCGGCGACCGGCCGCTCGACGAGCTGGTGCCGCTCTACCAGGACCCGCGATCGACCATGCCCGCGACCCAGTTCAACATGAAGTGGGTGGAAGCCGCCGGGCTGGTGAAGTTCGACTTCCTCGGGCTGAAGACGCTGACCGTGATCCAGAACGCGGTGGACCTGATCCGCGCCCAGGGGCGGCATCTGCACCTCGCCGCTGACGGCCGCCGCCTCTACGACCCGCCGGAGGGCGCGGCGGACCAGATCGGGGCGATCCCGCTCGACGATGCGGCGACCTACCGCCTCTATGCGGCGGCCAGGACGGTGGCGGTCTTCCAGGTCGAAAGCTCGGGCATGATGGACGCATTGCGCCGCATGAAGCCCACCTGCATCGAGGACATCGTGGCGCTGGTGGCGCTCTACCGGCCCGGCCCGATGGAGAACATCCCCACCTATTGCGACGTGAAGAACGGGGTGAAGGCACTTGAATCCATTCACCCTTCCATCGACCACATCCTGGCGGAGACACAGGGAATCATCGTCTACCAGGAACAGGTGATGCAGATCGCCCAGGTGATGGCCGGCTATTCGCTCGGCGGCGCCGACCTGTTGCGCCGGGCGATGGGCAAGAAGATCGCCGAGGAGATGGCCAAGGAACGGCCGAAGTTCGTTGACGGCGCCGTAGCCAACGGGGTGGACAAGAAGAAGGCCGGAGAAGTCTTTGATCTTCTGGAGAAATTCGCCAACTATGGCTTCAACAAGAGTCACGCCGCCGCCTATGCGGTGGTCAGCTACCAGACCGCCTGGCTGAAGGCCAACCATCCCGTCGAGTTCATGGCCGGCGTGATGAACTGCGACATCCACCTGACCGACAAGCTCGGCGTCTATGCCGAGGAGGTGCGGCGCGGGCTCGGCCTGACCATCGTCGCCCCTTGCGTCAACCGCTCGCAGGCGGCCTTCTCGGTAGCGGATGGCCAGATCGTCTATGCGCTCGGGGCGCTGAAGAACGTCGGCGTCGAGGCGATGCGGCTGATCACCGAGGCGCGGGGGCGGCGGCCCTTCGCCACCCTCTTCGACTTCGCCCGCCGGGTCGACCTCAAGCGGATCGGCAAGCGGCCGCTCGAGATGCTCGCCCGTGCCGGTGCCTTCGACCAGCTCGACCGCAACCGCGCCCGCGTCTTCGCCGCGCTCGACCCGCTGGTGGCGTATTCGGCGGCGGTGCACGAGGGCCGCGCCTCGGCGCAGGTGTCGCTCTTCGGCGAGGCGGGCGAGGACCTGCCCGAGCCGCGCCTGCCGCAGGCGGAGGACTGGCTGCCCGCCGACCGGCTGGCGCAGGAACACCAGGCGGTGGGCTTCTACCTCTCCGGCCACCCGCTCGACGACTATGCGCCGGCGCTGAAGCGCAAGGGGCTGATGACGCTGGCCGAGCTTCAGGCACGGGCGGAACGCGACGGCGCCGCGGTGGCGCGGGTGGGCGTGCTCGTCTCGGGCTTGCAGGAACGCAAGTCTGCCCGCGGCACCCGCTTTTTCCGCATGAACATTTCCGACCCCACCGGGCAGGTCGCCGGCATGGCGCTTTTCCCCGAGGATTTCGAGGCCTGCCGCAAGGTCTTCGACCAGACCTCCCATGTCGTCCTCACGCTCGAGGCGCGCTTCAACGAAGGCCAGTTCGACCCCGTCGCCCGCTCGGTCACCGCGATGGAGGGGGTGGTGGCCGATGCCGGTGCGGCGGGGCTGCGCATCCACATCGACGGTGCCGAGGCGGTGGCCTCGGTCGCGGCACTTCTCCGCCGCATCGCCGAGGAGGCGAAGATCCGCACCCGCGGCCCGATCCTGTTCTGCATCGCCAACCACGACACGGGCGAGGAGGTGGAGGTCTCCACCGGGCGCGACTTCCCCGTGAATCCGCAGATCAGGGGGGCGATCAAGGCGATGGCCGGGGTGCTGCTGGTCGAGGAGGTGTGACGGGGGGGCGCGGTCCAGACGGGGCAGGGCACGAAGGGCGGAGCCCGACCCTGGGGAGGGCGCGGCAGGACGCCGGGTTTGGGCACTTTGTGGTGCAGCCACCTCCAACCGTCGTTCTGCTGGTGACGTCACAATGCGCCCTCCCGGCGGGAGGGTCGGGCGCCGCCCGGGCTGGGCGTCCGGGCGAGATGGATGCTGCCGTCGGGAAATCACCCGCGAGCGAGCCGCCGTCCTACCCCACCCGGCGCCCGAAGACCCGGGCGGCGCTGACCGCCAGGATGATCCTGAGAAGGTGATGCGCGGTGACATAGAGGATCGACATCTTCAGGCCGAGCGCGATCAGCCCCATCTCCACCAGCCCGCCCGGCGCGAAGGCGAGGAAGACCCCGCGCACCGGCTCCCCCGCGACCGGGGCGAGCGCGGCCGCGAAGAGCACGGCGCCGCCGATCGAGACGGCGGCATTCATCAGCGCCAGCCGCAGCGCCACGAGGATGCGCCCCTTCGGCATCCCCGCGAAGCGCACGCCGAGCGAGGTGCCGATCACCACCTGCGCCGCCGCCAGCATCCATCGCGGCGGCACCGCCTCGGTCCAGCCGGCCATGTGTGCCGCGGCGGACAGCACGACCGGCCCCAGCACATGGCCCGCCGGCAGGCGCAGCCGGACGCCGATGACGGCGCCGAGAACGGCCGCGGCCGCGAGGATCGCCGCATCCGCCACCCCGAGCGGCGATCCCGCCACCGCCACCCCGCCGGCCGATCCCACCGCGTGCCCCTCCATCCAGGAAAACGCCACCGGCACGAGGACGATGGTCAGGATCAGCCGCAGGAATTGCAGCATGGTCAGCATCTGGACATCCGCCCCCGCCTCCTCGCCCATCTGCACGGTCTCCACCAGTCCGCCCGGCGCTGTGCCGTAGAAGGCGGTCCTGCGGTCGGTCCGCCCGGTCGCCACGATCAGCCGGTAGCCGAGCCAGTGCACCAGCGGCACGAAGAGGCAGAGCGCGGCAAGCGAGGGCAGCCAGCGCGGCGCTTCCTCGAGGATCTCGGGCCGCGCCGAGCCGCCGATGGCGACGCCGATGAGCGGCACGAAGATCATGCGGAACATCTGCGGCGCCTGCGGCAGGCGACCCATCGGCCTGAGACCGCCGATCGCGGCCGCCCCGACGGCAAGGAGCGAGCCGAGCAGCATCGGCAGCGGAAGGTGGAGGGCCCGCGCCAGCATCCCGCCGGCGCCGCCGATGGCATAGGTGAGAAGCACCGTCGGCCAGTGCGGCGCGCCGAAGAAGGTGGAAAGGCGGAAGGTCACCGGCAGCGCCTCCCGGTCCGCAGCCCGCGCGCCCCCGGTCGCGCTTCTCCGTCCGCCGCGTCCACCCGGCCCCTCACCAGTGCGGCGGCTTCTGGTCGGCCAGCGGCACCGCGCCGCCCGCCTCCGCCTCCGCCTCGGCGGCGCGCTCCACCAGCATCGCCACCCGCCGGTCGAGCCGCTCGATCTCGCGGGCCTGGCGGGCGACCACGTCCGACAGGTCGTCGATCGCGCGCCTGAGATGCGCCAGTTCCTCCTCCGCCCGTTCCAGCCGATCGTCCATTTCCCCTGTCCCGTTTGCCCGACGCCTGTCGGGACGGATGCCATACGCAAACCCGACGCGAAACCGACGCGCGGCGGCCCGGCGCCACACGGCCGCTTGTTCGCCGCCCCCCCTTCCGTTACCCCCGCGCGCGGATGGATGTGAAGGGTCTGGCGATGGCCAAGGACAAGAGGCCGGGACGGCCGAGGGCGGAGACGCCGAGGGGCTTCCGCGACTATTTCGGCGCCGAGGTGAGCGAGCGCAAGGCGATGCTCGACACCATCGCCGGGGTCTATCACCGCTACGGCTTCGATCCGCTGGAGACCTCGGCGGTGGAGACGCTGGAGGCGCTCGGCAAGTATCTGCCCGACGTCGACCGGCCGAACGCCGGCGTCTTCGCCTGGGCCGACGAGGACGAGGGCTGGCTGGCGCTGCGCTACGACCTGACCGCGCCTCTGGCCCGCGTCGCCGCCCAGTATCGGGGCGACCTGCCGACACCCTACCGCCGCTATGCGATGGGCCCGGTCTGGCGCAACGAAAAGCCGGGGCCGGGGCGGTTCCGCCAGTTCTACCAGTGCGATGCCGATACCGTCGGCACCGCCTCGGTCGCGGCGGACGCGGAAATCTGCGCCATGCTCGCCGATGCGCTGGAAGAGGTCGGCATCCCGCGCGGCGATTATGTGGTGCGGGTCAATAACCGGAAGGTGCTGAACGGCGTGATGGAGGTTGCGGGCGTGCTCGACCCCAATGACCCCGAGAAGTTCGCCCATGAGCGCGGCATTGTGCTTCGTGCTATCGACAAGATCGACCGGCTGGGGCCGGAGGGCGTGCGCGCGCTTCTGGGCGTGGGAAGGAAGGACGAGAGCGGCGATTTCACGAACGGCGCGCATCTGAGCGTTGATCAACAACTTCGCATAATGTCTTTCGTCAATGCTCACAAAGCCGAAGACAAAGTTGCCCTTCTCAAAGTCTTAACAAAGGGTTCGACCATTGGTGAGGAGGGCGTCCAAGAGCTTGAAACCATTGCTGAACTTCTCGCCGCCCAGGGCTACGGCGCCGACCGCATCGTCATCGACCCCTCGGTCGTGCGCGGCTTGGGCTACTACACCGGCCCGGTGTTCGAGGCCGAGCTGACCTTCGAGATCCTCGACGACAAGGGCCGGCCGCGGCAGTTCGGCTCGGTCGCCGGCGGCGGGCGCTACGACGACCTGGTGAAGCGCTTCACCGGCCAGGCCGTGCCCGCGACCGGCGTCTCGATCGGGGTCGACCGGCTTCTGGCCGCGCTCCGCGCCAAGGGCCGGGTGCAGGCCGACACCCGCGGCCCGGTCGTCGTCACGGTGATGGACCGCGAGCGGATGGCGGATTATCAGGCGATGGCGACCGAGCTGCGCCGCGCCGGCATCCGCGCCGAGGTCTATCTCGGCAACCCGAAGAGCTTCGGCAACCAGTTGAAATACGCCGATAAAAGGAACTCCCCCGTGGCGGTGATCCAGGGCGGCGACGAGGCGGCGCGCGGCGTGGTGCTGCTGAAGGACCTCGCGCTCGGTGCGAAGATCGCCGCGCAAGCCTCTCACGAGGAATGGAAATCCCAGCCGGCGCAGAGCGAGGTGCCGCGCGCCGGCCTTATCGATGCGGTCCGCCGCCTCCTGGGCTCCGCCTGATGGCGCCGAAGGCCGCCGCCAGGGCCGAGGCCGACCGGCTGATGGCCGCCTTCCGCGCCGCCGGTGCCCTGCCGGTCGAGGCCGACATCCTGCAACCGGCCGAGGTGCTGCTCGACCTTTACGGCGAGGACATCCGGGCGCGGGCCTATGTGACCAACGACCCCCTCAGGGGCGAGATGATGCTGCGTCCCGACTTCACCGTGCCGGTGGTGCAGATGCACATGTCCGACGGCGCCGAGCCCGCACGCTACTGCTACGCCGGCGAGGTCTTCCGCAAGCAGGAACACCTGACGGCGCGGAAGTCCGAATATGTCCAGGTCGGCTACGAGGTCTTCACCCGCGACAACCCCGACCGCGCCGACGCAGAGGTCTTCGCGCTTTTCGCAGGCCTCCTCGCCGATCTTCGCCTGCGCGCCGCGACCGGCGACATCGCCATCCTGATGGCGGCGGTGCGCGGGCTGAGGACGCTCGAAAGCCGCAAGGCCGCGCTCCTGCGCCACATCTGGCGGCCGCGGCGCTTCACCCAGTTGCTCGACCGCTTCGGCGGCCGCGCCCCGGTGCCGGAAACCCGCGCCCGGCTTCTCGCGGCGCTCTCCCGCGGCGGGGCCGCCGCCGGGGCGCCGCTCGTCGGCCTTCGGTCGCAGGCGGAGATCGCCGCCCGCCTCGCCGCGCTCGGCGAGGACGCCGCGGCGCCGCCCGTCTCGGCCGAGGAGGTCGCGCGGCTCGAGGACCTGCTGAACCTCTCGGCGAAAAGCCCCGCCGCGCTTGCCCACCTGCGCGGCATGGCCCGCGACATGCCGGCGATTGCCGCCACCGTCGACCGGATGGAGGCGCGGCTCGATGCGCTCGCCGCGCTCGGCGTCGATGTCGCCGCGCTCGATTTCGAGGCCAGCCACGGCCGCACCACGCTGGAATATTACGACGGCTTCGTCTTTTCCTTCCACGCGGCCGATCCGGGCCTGCCCCCCGTCGCCTCGGGCGGGCGCTACGACGCGCTGACCGCGGTGCTGGGGCAGGGCCGGTCGATCCCGGCGGTGGGCGGCGTGATCCGCCCCGGTCTCGTCGCCGACCTGAGCGAGGTGCGGCCATGCTGAAGCTCGGGCTTCCATCCAAGGGCCGGCTGATGGAACAGTGCTTCGACTGGTTCGGCGCGCGCGGCATCCGGCTCGGCCGCGCCGGGTCCGACCGCGACTATGCCGGCCGCGTCGAGGGGGTCGAGGGGCTCGGCCTCGTCCTTCTCTCGGCGGGCGAGATTCCGCGCGAACTGGCGGCCGGGCGCATCCACCTCGGCGTCACCGGCTCCGACCTCGTCCGCGACCGGCTCGCCGACTGGGACCGGCAGGTGGCCGAGCTTGCGCCGCTCGGCTTCGGCCAGGCCGATCTCGTCATTGCCGTTCCGGCGGCGTGGAGCGACGTCGACACGCTCGACGATCTCGACGCCGCCGCCGCCCAGTTCCGCCGCGCCCACGGCCACCGGCTGAGGATTGCCACGAAGTATCACCGCCTGGTGCGCGAGTTCCTGACCTTTCACGGCGTCGCCGACTATCAGCTTGTCGACAGCCAGGGCGCGACCGAGGGCACGGTGAAGAACCTCACCGCCGAGGCCATCGCCGACATCACCTCCACCGGCGAGACGCTGCGCGCCAACCACCTGAAGATCCTTGCCGACGGGCTGGTCCACGAAAGCCAGGCGACGCTTTATGCGGCGCGATCGGCCAACTGGGCGCAGGGCGCCGCCGCGGCCCTCGCGGCGCTCGCGCCACGGCTCGGGGTGGCGCCGCCGGCGCTCTGACCGGCGCTTGGGCTATCTCCGTTGGCAAATGCCCCGCGGGGGTCCGGGGGCGCGAAGCCCCCGGGGCGCGCGCGAGCGGTCAGCGCAGGCCGATCTCGGCCAGCGCCAGCGCCATCGCCTGGGGCAGCGCGCTGTCCGTCACCCGCTCCGCCGGCAGGTCGCGCGGCGCGTCGGCGGGGTCCAGGTAGCGCCAGCCCTGGAACGGGCGCCGCGCCGCGGCCTCGGTGCGGATCACCTCGGGGGCCATCACGATCCCGCAGCGCAGGATGCCGTCGGCGCCGCGCACCTCGTCGAGCCGAAGGATGCGCTGGCGGCAGAGGATGACGCCCTTGACCACCCAGTAGAGCGACCCGCCGGCCAGCACCTCGGCCTCGCGCCGGGGCCACATCCGCGTCACGTGGCGCCGCTCGGCCGCGGAGGGGTGGGCACGGTACCACTCGACCAGATCCTCGACGGAATCCGCGCCGACGCAGAGCTTCAGAAGATGGACCGGCTTTGTCATGCGACCCCCTGCCGGTGAACATAGGTCGTGCCGCGCCGGGTGCAAGCGGTGCCGCAAGCGGTGTCGTCGGCGCGGCGGGGGCCTCAGGTTGACCCGGCCGCCGGCGGGGCGTATCTTGGGACTTCGCCCCGTGAAACGCCCAAGGATTGCGCCGATGACCCGT
The DNA here is from genome assembly GCA_030837825.1 of Albidovulum sp. Lineage (GTDB taxonomy): Bacteria > Pseudomonadota > Alphaproteobacteria > Rhodobacterales > Rhodobacteraceae > Albidovulum. The sequence continues at coordinate 6,530 of JAUQYB010000050.1, read as the reverse complement.
TTCGCCGCCCCCATCGCCGAGCAGATCTGGGACATGAAGTATCGCCTGAAGGCCGAGGACGGCACCCCCGTTGACGGCACGGTGGAGGATACCTGGCGCCGCATCGCCCGGGCGCTGGCGGCGGTGGAGAAGGACCCCGCCGCCTGGGAGGACCGCTTCTACGCCGCGCTCGAGGATTTCCGCTACCTGCCGGCGGGCCGGATCACCGCAGGGGCGGGCACCGGGCGGGCGGTCACGCTCTTCAACTGCTTCGTCATGGGCACGATCCCCGACAGCATGGGCGGCATCTTCGACGCGCTGAAGGAGGCCGCGCTGACGATGCAGCAGGGCGGCGGCATCGGCTACGACTTCTCCACCATCCGGCCGCGCGGGGCGCCGGTCGCGGGGGTGGCCGCCGATGCCTCGGGCCCCTTGAGCTTCATGGATGTCTGGGACGCGATGTGCCGCACGATCATGTCGGCCGGCTCGCGCCGCGGCGCGATGATGGCGGTGATGCGCTGCGACCATCCCGACATCGAGGCGTTCATCGAGGCCAAGCAGGACGCCGCGCGGCTTCGCATGTTCAACCTTTCGGTGCTGGTGACCGACCCGTTCATGGAGGCGGTGAAGGCCGACGGCCCCTGGGAGCTTGTCTTTGACGGCAAGGTCTACCGCACCGTTGCGGCGCGCGACCTGTGGAACCGGATCATGCGGGCGACCTACGACTATGCCGAGCCGGGGGTGATCTTCATCGACCGCATCAACGCGATGAACAACCTCGCCTATGCCGAGACCATCGCCGCCACCAATCCCTGCGGCGAACAGCCGCTGCCGCCCTACGGCGCCTGCCTTCTGGGCTCGATCAACCTCGCCCGGCTGGTGGCCGACCCCTTCGGCAAGGGTGCTGGCCTCGATCTCGACGCGCTCGACGACCTCACGCGTGTCGCCGTCCGGATGATGGACAACACCGTCGACGCCTCGCGCTTCCCGCTGCCCGAGCAGGAGGCGGAGGCTCGGGCGAAGCGGCGGATCGGCCTCGGCGTCACCGGGCTTGCCGACGCGCTCCTGATGGTCGGGCTGCGCTACGGCTCGGAACCCGCCGCGAAGCAGACCGGGGTCTGGATGCACCGCATCGCGCGCGCGGCCTACCTCGCCTCGGTCGATCTCGCGAAGGAGAAGGGCGCCTTTCCGCTGTTCGATGCCGAGAAGTTCCTCGCCTCCGGCACGATGATGCGGATGGACGAGGACGTGCGCGCGGCGATCCGTGCCCACGGCATCCGCAACGCGCTGCTGACCTCGGTCGCGCCGACCGGCACGATCAGCCTCTACGCCGGCAACGTGTCGTCGGGGATCGAGCCGGTCTTCGCCTATGCCTACAAGCGCAAGGTGCTGCAGAAGGACGGCTCGCGCACCGAGGAGGAGGTCGTCGACTACGCGGTCCGGCTCTGGCGCGAGCGCTTCGGCGACAAGCCGCTGCCCGATCATTTCGTCAACGCCCAGACCCTGCCGCCGCTCGATCACGTGCGGATGCAGGCGGCGGCGCAGGAATGGGTGGATTCGTCGATCTCCAAGACCATCAACTGCCCCGAGGAAATCGGCTTCGATGCGTTCAAGGACGTCTACATGGCGGCCTGGGACATGGGCTGCAAGGGCTGCACCACCTACCGGCCGAACGCGGTGACGGGGAGCGTGCTGAGTGTGGACACTCCTGTAAACAGTCCCTTGCCGGAGTTGGCCACGTCGCGTGAGCGGGTGCTTTGGGCTATGGGGCAAGCCGGCTTTGAAACCCAAAGAGAACTTGCGCAAAAGGCCGGATTGACCGAGGCGCAACTCAGTAACGTCCTTACTGAGTACCGCCAATTGTCAAAAGGCGCGGCTGAAAAGCTGGCTGAAGTCCTTCACGTCAAGGCTGGTTGGTTGTTGTTTGGTTCCGAAGCGAGAGTCCCCGAAGTCCTCTCCAAGGACGGTTCCGAACCCCTCACCCCGCATGGCGACGTGATCTACCTCTCCGAACCGCTCGACCGGCCGCAGGCGCTGGAGGGGGCGACCTACAAGCTGAAGTGGCCCGACAGCGAGCACGCGATCTACATCACCATCAACGACATCGTCCAGGCCGGCCACCGGCGGCCCTTCGAGGTCTTCATCAACTCCAAGAACATGGAGCACTATGCCTGGACGGTGGCGCTGACGCGGATGATCTCGGCGGTGTTCCGCAGGGGGGGCGATGTCTCCTTCGTGGTGGAGGAACTGAAGGCGGTCTTCGATCCGCGCGGCGGCGCCTGGATGCAGGGGCGCTACATCCCCTCGATCCTCGCCGCGATCGGCGGCGTGATCGAACGCCACATGATCTCGATCGGCTTCATCGAGGGCGAGGGGCTGGGGCTGAAGTCCGACCCCAAGGCGCAGGCGATGGCGGTGGGCGAGACCCCGCGCGGCCCCGCCTGCCCGTCCTGCGGGCAATACGGAATGCAGATGATCGAGGGCTGCCTGACCTGCCCCAACTGCGGCCATTCGAAATGTGCGTGACCGGGCAGGGCTGACCTCGGCCAGCCCTGCGGCCCCGCGAGTCTTTTCCGCAACATCTTCCGCCGGCGCGGCCGCGCAGCGGGACAAGCGCTTCGGTCCGCGGGCGGCGCAGTGCTAGACTTGGTCGCTGGCGCCCGTGCGGGCGCCCAAGACCATTGCCGGGCGGGTGGGCAGGCAGTCATGACAGCGGGCTATCGGGGCACCTTCGTGATCCCGGTCGACCAGACCGAGAGCGACGGTTTGCGCGCGGCGCCCATCGAGGCGCTTGCGGTCGGGTCGGTCTGGGTCTGGTGGGGCGAGGCGGTCCGGGTCGACGGGCCTGCGCAGGTTCTCCTGCTCGACGGCGCGCCGGCGCAGGCGGAACTGCGCAGGCGCGCGGCACGTTCGGCGGCGCGCCTTCTCGGCGCTCGGCGCGCCGGCGGTGCGGGACGGCGGGCGGAGAGGCGGCAGGAGGCCCCCGCCGCAGGCTTCACGGTGACGGACGGCACCGGGCTCTTCGATCTTGTGCCGGCCGGGCCGGGGCTTCTGGGCATCACCGGCGCCCTGCCGCCGCGGGGCGTAGAGCTTGCGGTCGTCGATCTGCGGGCCGGCGGCGCTTCGGGATCGGCACGGGCGGGTGAGGGCGGCGTGGTCTGCTTCACCCCCGGTGCCCGCATCGCCACGCCGGAGGGGCCGCGCGCGGTCGAGGAGATCCGGCCGGGCGACCGGGTGTCGACCCGCGACGGCGGCGGGCAGGAGGTTCTCTGGGCCGGCGCGCGGCGGATCAGCGGGGCGCGGCTGCATGCGATGCCCTGGCTCAGGCCCGTCCGCATCCGCGCCGGCGCCTTCGGGCCGGGATGGCCCAGCGGCGACCTTCTGGTCTCGCCCGATCACCGGATTCTGGTGTCGGGCGCGGCCGCACGCGACCTTTTCGGCGAAGCCGAGGTGCTGGTTGCCGCCCGCGACCTGATCGACGGCAGCGCCATCGTGACCGACAGCGGCTTGCGCGAGGTCACTTACCTGCATCTGCTCACCTCGCAGCACGAGGTGACCTGGGCCAACGGGCTCGCGGCCGAGACCTTCCATCCTGCGGCGGCCGATCTCGGGTCGCTCGATCCCGGCCAGCGCGCAGGGCTTCTGGCGGCCGTGGAGGGGCTGGCCGGCGACCCGTCGTGCTATGGCAGCTTCGCCCGCCGGAGCCTCACGATGCCGGAGGCCGCGCTCCTGCGCCACGCGGCGGCCTGAGCGGGCGGAAGCCGGAACGGAAGCCGGCCGCGCTCCGCCCCCCCCCGCGCCGCCGCGCAGGGTGGTTGACGCAGGGTGGTTGACTCTGCCGCGCGCGCCGCTATAAGCCGCCCGTCCCGGGACGGAAGTGCCCGGGCGCATCATTTGGTGTTGGTGGACCCCGCAAGGGGAAGCCTGTCGCCCCGGGCCCGATCCGGGGAAAGGACAACGCCCTTCATAGCCGCCGCAGGGCGGCGCACGAACGAAGGAGATCAGCGGTGACCAAACGCACCTCTGCCAAGTACAAGATCGACCGCCGGATGGGCGAGAACATCTGGGGCCGTCCGAAATCCCCGGTGAACAAGCGCGAATACGGCCCCGGCCAGCACGGCCAGCGCCGCAAGAACAAGCTTTCCGACTTCGGCACCCAGCTTCGCGCCAAGCAGAAGCTCAAGGGCTACTACGGCGACCTGACCGAAAAGCAGTTCAAGCGCATCTACACCGAAGCCGCCCGGGTGAAGGGCGACACCGGCGAGAACCTCATCGGCCTTCTGGAGCGCCGGCTGGACGCGGTGGTCTACCGCGCCAAGTTCGTGCCGACGATCTTTGCCGCCCGCCAGTTCGTGAACCACGGCCATGTCACGGTGAACGGCGCCCGCGTCAACATCGCCTCCTACCGCGTGAAGGAAGGCGACGTCGTCGCGGTCCGCGACAAGTCGCGCCAGCTCGCCCTCGTGCTCGAGGCGGTGGGCCTGGCCGAGCGTGACGTGCCCGACTACATCGAGGCCGACCATTCCAAGATGACCGCGACCTTCGTGCGCCAGCCGGCGCTGGGCGACGTGCCCTACGCCGTGCACATGGAACCGAACCTCGTCGTCGAATACTACGCCAAGAACGGCTGACGCCTCTGTCGGCGTGACCTGCCGGGGCCGTCGCGGACAACCGCGGCGGCCCTTTCCGTGGGCCCCCACCCGACCGCAAAACCGCCGCATCCCTTCCCCGAACGCGCCGCAATGGTCGGTGATCGTCGCGCCGCGGGCAACGGTTCCCGGGGCTGAAAGGACGGATGGTGGTGGAAGGGGCTCACTCCGTCACGCTTGGGCTGCCGGGCCGGAGCGGCCGGAGCGAGCGGCTGTTCGCCGCCCTCTGTCTGTGGCTCGGCCTTGTCGCGTTCGGGCTCGTGGCGCTGATGGCGCTCGAGCGGTGGCGAGAGCCGGGGTTCGATTTCCGCTATTTCTGGCTTGCCGGGCAGATCTGGGCCGAGGGGATTTCTCCCTACGGATCGACCTTCACCGATGCCGGTGCGCGTCTGATCGTCGAGGGCCATGTGCCGCTCATCTGGCCCTATCCGCCAAATCTGTGGCTGCCGACGCTCCTGCTCGCGCCGTTCGATCTTCTGACGGGATGGCACCTTTGGCTCTGCCTCAATCTGGCGGCGCTGCCGGCGGCGAGTGCGATCCTCGCGCTGGGGCTTCCGTCCGGGCGGATGCCCGGCAACGGGTGGCAGTCGCCGCGGCTTGCGCGGCTTTGCCTGTTCTGCCTGCATCTGGCGCTGATGGCGACCATCGAGACGATCCAGCTCTCGCTCTATGTCGGGCAGATCTCGGTCTTCATCTATCTCGGCGCCGCGCTGCTGGTGAGCGGCCTTGCGGCCGGACGGGGCGGGCGTGCCGTTGCCGGGCTGGCCATCCTCTGCCTCAAGCCGCAGATCGGCGCCGTGGTCGTGCTGGCGCTGATGATCTCGGGTCGCGGCGGGCTGCGGTTGGCGGTCCGGGCGGTGGCGGTCTGCGTCCTGCTGACGATCCCGCCGACGCTGGCGAAGCCCTCGGCACTTCTCGACTGGCTCCATTCCGTCGGCAGTTACGACGGGGTGGCCTCCGCCAACCTGCCCCTTGCCATGAGCGGCATACGCCACCTCGTATGGGCCTCGGCCGGGCTCGACATCGGCAACCTGGCGGCGATGGCGACGACCCTCGTCGTCGGCGCCGGACTCGCGCTTCACCTGCGCAGGTCGATCCGGGCGGAGGAAGCGGACAGCGGCCTGGCCGCCGCCGATCAGGCGGTCATCGCCCTGCTGGTCGTTCTCGCGTTCGCCCCGCTTCACATCTATGACTTCACGCTCTTCGGCATGGTCGTTCTCACCCTCGCCGGAAGCCGGGGGATCGGTCTGACCCTCGGCCTTCTGGGCGCGGCACTCTGCCTGCGGCCCAGCGACCTTCAGATATGGCTCGAGAACGGCGGCCCGGTGTCGCTCTTTCCCGGCACTACTCTGGCGACCTGGGGGGCACTGTTCATGCTCGCCGCGGCGTTGATGCCGCGTCGCCGGACCGCTGGCCGGGGCCGGAACGGCGGCTGACCGGCCGCCTCGGCAAGAAATCGCCGCTGGCGTTGCGTCAGGCGGGCGGCTAGAAAGCGCGAAGTCGCCGGAGGCCCGCCATGACCGATCAGATCCGTCCCCGGCCGGGGATCATGGATATTGCGCTCTACGAGGGCGGGGCGGCCCATGTCGCCGGCATTACCGACGCGGTCAAGCTCAGTTCCAACGAAAACCCCTTCGGTCCCTCGGAAAAGGCGAAGGAGGCCTATCTCCGGGCGGTGCATCAGCTTCACCGCTATCCCTCCACCGACCATGCGCGCCTCAGGCAGGCGATCGGCGATACCCACGGGCTCGATCCGGCGCAGATCATCTGCGGCGTGGGTTCCGACGAGATCATCGGCCTTCTCTGCCACGCCTATGCCGGGCCGGGCGACGAGGTCGTGTTCACCGAGCACGGCTTCCTGATGTATCGCATCTACACCCAGGCGACGGGGGCCACGCCGGT
>JAUQYB010000049.1 GCA_030837825.1 Albidovulum sp. | reverse complement strand
GGGACAGTCAGGGGGGCCGTGGCCTGAGGGCAACCCCGAGGGTTGAGAACCCTGACTGGGCCGGTCGATCTTCGACACCCTAACTGGCCCATCTCCGTAGATCTCGGAGGGCCGTTCCCACCCGGAACGGCCCTTTCCATTGGCCGGGCCTCAGCCGAGGCTGCGCAGCAGCGCCACTGACGGCTCGCCGGTGACCGGCAGGCCGCGGCTTCGCTGGAACGCCTCGATCGCCTTGCGGCTGTTGGCGCCGATCACCCCGTCGGTGCCCCCCGTGTCGAAGCCCGCCGCCGTCAGCCGCCGTTGCAGGGCGATCCGGTCGGCCTTGGTCAGCCCGTTGGCGTCGGGCGGGAAGCTGCCGCTCAGTGGCCCCGCGCCGCCGATCCGGTCGGCCAGGAGCCCGACGCCCAGCGCATAGGAATCGGAGTTGTTGTAGCGCTTGATCGCGCCGAAATTCCCTGTGACCACGAAGCTTGGGCCGCCGGCCTGTGGCTGGATCACGCTGCCCGCGGGCGCCCCGGCGCCGGTCTCCGCCCCCCAGCGCAGTCCGCGGGTCCAGCCGCTTTGCGCCAGGTAGTTGGCGGTCGAGGCAAGTGCGTCCGTCGGGTCGTCCGACCAGATGTCGCGCCGCCCGTCACCGGTGAAGTCGACGGCATGGGCGAGGTAGGTGGTGGGGATGAACTGCGTGTGCCCCATCGCGCCGGCCCAGCTTCCGGTCATCCGCGCCGGCGTCGTGTCACCGTTCTGGAGAATCTTCAGCGCCGCGACGAGCTGGCTTTCGAAGAACCGCCCGCGCCGCCCGTCATAGGCGAGGGTGGAGGTGGCGGAGATCACCGGGACGTCGCCGCGCCGCTCGCCGTAGAAGCTTTCCAGCCCCCAGATCGCGGTGATGATCGTCGCGTCGACGCCATAGCGGCTTTCCAGCGCGGAAAGCGTAGCCCGATGCGCGGCGAACGCGGCGCGGCCTTTGGCCACCCGCTCGTCGGACACGGCGATTGACAGATAGTCCTCCAGGCTGCGCTTGAACTCGGTCTGGTTGCGATCGCGGGTGATGACGCCGGGCAGGTAGCCCGCGCTGCGGAAGGCGGCGGAAACCGCCCCGTCGTTCAGCCCGTATTGGCCGGCGCGGTCGCGGAAGGCGGCGACCCAGGCGTCGTAGCCCGGGTTGGCGACCGGGCGCAGGTCGTCCGCCAGAGGCGCGGGGCCGCTGCTTCCCAGGCGCGTGGCGCCGGGTGTGCCACAGGCGGCAAGGCCGGAAACCGCCATGCCAAGCCCGAAGGTCCGTCTGGAAATCATCATCTGCTGCTCTGCCATTTGCCTCTTTTCCTCTGCCATCGTATCGGATCGGCGACGGCGCGCAATTCGTATGGCCGGACTGCCCGCGCTCGCGGATCGCGGTCGCGGGTTGTCGCCGATCGTACGGACGCCGCCGGGGTCTTGCAGCGCCGGGCCGAAACCTTCACGCTCCGCAAGCCCCGTCCCGCAGGCCGCTCCATGCTCCGCATCACCGACGACATCGCCATCGCCGACTGGGAACTGACCGAGACGTTCTCGCGCGCCTCCGGCCCCGGCGGGCAGAACGTGAACAAGGTTTCGACCGCGGTCGAACTTCGCTTCGAGGCGGAGCGAAGCCCGAACCTGAGCCCCCCGGTGAAGTCCCGCCTGAAACGGCTCGCCGGCCGTCGCTGGACGCTGGATGGGGCGGTGGTGATCCGGGCGGAGGAGACGCGCAGCCAGGCCCGCAACCGCGAGCTGGCGCGCGAGCGGCTGGCCGAACTGATCCGGGCCGCGCTCGTCGCGCCGAAGCGGCGGATCGCCACCAGACCCACGGCCGGAAGCGAACGGCGGCGGCTGAAGGCCAAGGCCGCCCGGGGCGAGGTGAAAGGCCTGCGCGGCAAGATCACTGACGAGGAGTGAAGGCTCCCGCTTTGGCCAGTTTCCTCGAAACTGCGGGATTGGCGCCAATCCGGAAACATGACTCCTGACCCGCACCGCATAGCCGGATGCCTCCGGATTGCCGGAATGCCGACAATGCACGCCGAAGGCGGACTTTCGCCCAATCACTGCCTCGGGCCTGCGCGTCGCGGCGGGCAGTCCAAGTCAACGCTTGCGAAATCGGCCGATCGGCCCGAAAACACCGCGCGAGCGGTCACCGTCGAGACGAGCAAAAATGCTGAGAAAAGCCTTCCTGCTCGTTTCGGGCAATGCCTTCGGTTCGGCCCTGCTGCTGGTCCGCAACCTTATCATTGCCCGCCTCGTCAGCCCCGAGGACTACGGCATCGCCTCGACCTTCGCGGTCGCCATGTCGATTGTCGAGATGCTGTCCTACCTCGGCCTCAACCAGATGATCGTGGTCGACCGTGACGGCGACGATCCCCATGTGCAGAAGGCGATGCAGGGCTTCCAGGTCCTCAGGGGCGTGACCTCGAGCCTTGTCCTCTTCGCCATTGCCATTCCCTACGCGCGGTTTCTCGGCGTCGAGCATGTCGCCTGGGCCTATCAGGTCATCGCCTTCATCCCGCTGGTAAACGGGTTGCAGCATTTCGACATGCACCGGTTGAAGCGGCACCTGAACTTCCGGCCCTGGATCGTGACCCAGGCGATCCCGCCCCTGGTCTCGGTCCTCGCCCTCTGGCCGCTGGCGCTGCTCTACGGCGACTACCGGATCATGCTCGTCTCGCTTTTCATCCAGTCCGGCGCGATGGTGCTCCTGTCGCATCTGATGGCGGAACGGCGCTACGCGCTCAACTTCGACTTCGCCCTGATCCGGCGCGCCACCGTCTTCGGCTGGCCGCTTCTCCTGAACGGCGTCCTCCTGTTCGGCGTGTTCAACGGCGAACGGCTGATCGTCGGGCGCGAGCTTGGGATGAGCCAGCTTGCGGTCTTCTCGATGGCGATCACCCTGACGCTGACGCCGACGCTGGTCCTCGCCGGGGCGACCCAGTCGCTGTTCCTGCCCCAACTCACGGCATCGCGCGACCGGGAGGAGTCGTTTCGCTGGTATGGCACCGCCGCGGTGGAGGCCGGACTCGCGATCGGCGTCGTGCTCGTCCTCGGGATCGTGCTTCTGGGCGGGCCGGTGATCCACCTCCTCCTCGGGCCGAAATACGTCTCGATCCTCGACATCCTCGTGCCGATGAGCGTGATGCAGGCGGTCCGCGTGGCCAAGACCGGCGGATCGACGGTGGCGCTGGCGAAGGAACGCTCGGGCAACGCGGCGGCGGGGAACCTGATCCGCGTCCTGTCGCTTCCGGTCTCGTGGTATGCGGTCATCCGCACCGGCGACGTGCTGACGGTGATCCACATCGCCCTCGCGGCCGAGGTTGTCGGCTATCTGGTTTCCGTCCGACTCGCCGCGAAACGCACCGGGTTGCCGCTGTCTCCGCTTCTCCTGCCCTCGGCGCTTTCGGCCCTCGCCTGCGCGGCGGCGCTGTTCGAGGCGCATTACTACCCGCCGCAGACCGGGCTTGTCGCCCAACTGGGCTGGACCCGGTGGTTCGTCGCCTTCTTCTGCCTGGCGGCGCTGTTCTCCATGTCTGCCCTCAGGGGCTATCTCTGGCGCCGTCTCCGGCTCGGCTGAGCGGTCTCAGGCGCGCATCTTCACCACTTTCGCGGGCACGCCCACGGCGATCGCGCCCGGGGGCACGTCGCGGGTGACGACGGACCCGGCGCCGATCACGGCGCCATCGCCGATGGTGATGCCCGCCGTCAGGATCGCCCGCGCCCCGATCCAGCAGTCCTCGCCAATGGTGATGTCGCGCTCCACCATCTCCTGATCGGTGATCCGCGTGCCTGCGGCCAGCCCGTAGTCTGCCGCCGTCACGAAACATTCCGGCCCGAAGGTGGTGCGCGCGCCGACGCGGATGCGGCTTTGGCTCTTGCCGGCCCAGAGCGAGCATCGCGCGCCGACCTGCACCTGGTCGCCCAGCTCGATCCGCTCTGCATGGGCGAGGGACACGTTGGGCGCGATCCGCACGTCGCGACCGAGCGTCAGCTTCCGCCGTTCCTTCACATGGCTGTAGCCGTAGTAATGCATCAGCCGGAACGGGTGCAGGAAGACGCCGGGATCGAGGAACGACCGGGCCGCCCGCATCAGGCGTGACAGAGGCGTGCGTCCTGCGATGGCCATGAGGCTCTCCTACCCGGTGTGGACCGAGATTAGGGGCGGGGCGGGGCCAAGGCAATTCGCCGCTCGCGGGCTCTGGCACGATCTCTGCCCAATTGCTACCACAGTCGGGCGTTATGCACGCCCGCGAAACAGTGAAGTCGAGCAGTGATGTCAGTGCCCAGCCTACCGATCGGCGTCGTCGTCGTGGCCTTCAACTCCGCCGACGTGATCCTCGGCTGCGTCGAAAGCCTTCTGGCGCAGGAGGGCGGCGCGCCGGCCGTCGTGGTGGTCGACAACGCCTCAACCGACGACACCGTCGCCGTGCTGCGCGCATGGGCGCGCGACACGCGCACCGACCTGCGGGAATTCGCGGCCACCGACCGGCCGGCGCGGGACGCGGCGGGGGCGGTGACCCTGGTCCATTCCGGCGCCAACCGTGGCTTCGCGGGCGGCGTCAACGTCGGCCTTGCGGTGCTGGCGGCGATGCCTGAGATCGGCCATTTCTGGGTGCTGAATCCCGACGCCTTCGCCGATCAGGGGGCCTGCCGGGCAATCATCCGGGCGGCGTCGAAGACGCCCGGATATGCCCTGATGGGGGGGCGCGTCTGCTATGCCGATCCGCCCCACCGGGTGCAAATCGACGGCGGCCGCGTCAGCCTGTGGACCGGGGTTTCCGGCAACGTCAACCTCGGCCGCCCGGCGGCAGAGGCGGTGCTGCCGACGGGCGAGGCTCTCGACTTCATCACCGGCGCCAGCATGGTCGCCTCGCGTGCCTTCTATGAAACCGTGGGACCGATGCGGGAGGACTACTTCCTGTACTACGAAGAGGCCGACTGGGCGCTCAGGCGCGGCACCATGCCTCTGGTCGTGGCCGAAGGGCTGGTCGTCTATCACCATGCCGGGACCTCGATCGGCTCGCCCACGCTCGAACGGCTGGCCTCGCCGTTTTCCTTCTGGTTCAAGTATCACAGCCGGATGCTTTTCGTCCGCCGCTTCAACCCCGTCGGCCTGCCGGTGGCGATGGGTTATGCCACGGTCAAGGCGGCGCAACTTCTGCTCAGGGGCGCCCTTCCGCAGGCGGCAGCACTTCTGCGCGCCGTCTGGGGGCTTGGCGCCCCCCGCTCGGTGCGCGACCGGCTGTCGCCCGAGGCGCAAAGGATCGCGTTCGGCCGTGCGGATCGCTGACCTTCTCCTTCCGGCCGCCCTTTCGGCGGGTCTCGCCACCCAGGCGGCGGCGGCCGAACTCGTGCCGCTCGGCCAGTACACATGGCGCGAGGACGGCAGCGCCTTCGGCGGCTTCTCCGGCCTGGTCATGGCGCCCGGCGGGACCTCGTTCTATGCGGTCAGCGACGAGGGCGAGCTTTTCCATGCGACGGTCCTGCGCGGCGCGGCAAACCGGATCGAGCGGATCGCGACGGACTGGCATTCCCGCCTGATCGACAACAACGGCAAGCCCGTCGCTGGGTTCACCGCCGATGCCGAGGCGCTGGCTCCGGCAAGGGACGGGGGGCTCTACGTCGCCTATGAAAGCTACGCCCGGATCACCGAAATTCACCCTCCCGACGTGAATCCCACGGCGCTTCACGCCTATCAGCGTTTCCGCGACCTGTGGTCGAACGAAAGCTTCGAGGGCGTCGCCGAGCGGCCCGGGGGCGGGCTGATCGTCGTCAGCGAAAAGCCGGACGGAAGCGAGGGGGCCTACCCGACCTTCCTGGGCGACGGGCATGGCACCGCTATGGCATGGCGTCCCGGACCGGGGATTCCCGGCGCCGATGGCGGGTTCGACGCCTCGGACGCGGCCTTCGGCAGCGATGGCCGGTTCTATCTTCTGGAACGGCGGGTGTCGCTCGGCGGCTTCGCCACGCGCATCCGTCGCTTCGGCTGGCAGGACGGCGCCTTCGGTGCCTCGGAGACGCTTCTGGAAACCGCTTCCGGCGCGCTCGACAACATGGAAGGCATGAGCCTCTGGACCGATGCGGCTGGCCGCACCGTGATCAGCCTGATCTCCGACGACAATTTCCTGTTCCTCCAGCGGACCCTCGTGGCCGAGTATGAAGTGAAGGAAGCGCAATGATTGTTGACGCAACCCCGCGCTCGCGCCGCGCCGCAGAAAACGGGCTTTGCCCCGGCCGGGGCACTGCGCTAGGTGTCGGGCCAGCCCGGGCGGGGTCGCAGGCCGCCCGCACCACAGGAATTCCGCCCTGCCGGCACGCCGCCGGACGGGCCAGAGACGAGCGAGGGTCGCAGTGAAGATTGCAGTTTTCGGCATGGGTTACGTGGGCGTCGTCTCGGCCGCCTGCCTTGCGCGCGACGGGCACGAGGTTGTGGGCGTCGATCCCCAGCCCGCCAAGGTCGCCATCGTCAACTCCGGCAAGGCCCCGATCATCGAGAAGAACGTGAGCGAGCTGATCGAGGAGGCGGTGGCCGCCGGTCGCCTGCGCGCCACGACCTCGGCCGCCGAGGCGGTGGCCGCGACCGACCTCAGCCTCGTCTGCGTCGGCACGCCCTCGCGCAAGAACGGCAGCCTCGACACCTCGGCGGTGGAGCGGGTCTGCGAGGAGATCGGCGCGGCGATCGCGGCGAAGGGTCGGCCGCATACCGTCGTCATCCGCTCCACCATCCTGCCGGGCACGATGCGCGGCGTGGTGATCCCGGCCTTCGAGCGGGCGCTGGGCGCCCGGCTTTCCGACCTGTTGCGGCTGGCGAACAACCCGGAGTTCCTGCGCGAATCCACCGCCGTCCACGACTACGACAATCCGCCGAAGACCGTCGTCGGCTCGGACGATCCGGCCGTGGCGCAAGGGGTGATCGAGCTTTATTCGGCGCTGCCGGGGCCAAAGTTCGCCACCCGGCTCGAAGTGGCCGAGATGGTCAAATACGCCGACAACTCCTGGCACGCGACCAAGGTCGCCTTCGCCAACGAGATCGGCAACATCGCCCAGGCGGTCGGCGTCGACAGCTGGGAAGTGATGGAAATTTTCTGCCAGGACACCAAGCTCAACATCTCGTCCTACTACATGAAACCGGGCTTCGCCTTCGGCGGTTCGTGCCTGCCCAAGGACGTGCGCGCGCTGACCTTCAAGGGGCGCGACCTCGACCTCGACCTGCCGCTTCTGAACGCGCTCATCCCCACCAACGAGGCGCAGGTGGCCCGCGCCGTCGAGATGGTCGCCGACTGCGGCATCCGCAACATCGCCTTTCTTGGTATCAGCTTCAAATCCGGCACCGACGACCTGCGCGAAAGCTCGCAGGTGACGCTGGTGGAGCGGCTGATCGGCAAGGGGTTCAATCTGCGCATCTACGACAAGAACGTGCATCTCGCCAGGCTTCTGGGGGCGAACCGGGCCTATATCGAAGGCGTCATCCCCCATATCGGCGACATCCTGTCCGACGACATGGACGCGGTCCTGGCGCATGGCGATCTCGTCATCGTCGGCAACCCGGCGCCGGAGTTCCGGCTTCTGGCCGACCGTCTCGGCCCCCGGCACCGGGTGCTGGACCTCGCCCGCATTCCCGGCCTCTCGGCCCATCTCGGAGAGCGGTATCGTGGCATCAACTGGTGAGGCGCTGCCCGGCGCCGGCCGCCGCGTCCTGATCGTGGTCGAGAACCTGCCGGTGCCCTTCGACCGCCGGGTCTGGGCCGAGGCGACGACACTTGCGGCCCACGGCTACACCGTCTCGGTCGTCTCGCCCAAGGGCAAGGGGTTCGAGGCGGACTACGAGCTTCTCGACGGTGTTCACGTCTACCGCCACGACCTGCCGCCCGAGGGCAATTCGGCCGGCGGCTACCTGCGCGAATACGGCTCCGCACTCTGGAACGAGTTGCGGCTCGCGCTGAAGGTCCGGCGCGAACGCGGGATCGACGTGCTGCACGGCTGCAACCCGCCCGACCTCATCTTCCTTGTCGCCTGGGCGATGCGGCCCTTCGGCGTGCGCTATCTCTTCGACCACCACGACATCTGCCCCGAGCTTTACGAGGCGAAATTCGGCCGGCGCGGCCTTCTGTGGAAGGCGATGGTGCTGTTCGAATGGCTGACCTTCAAGACCGCCTCCGTCTCGATCGCCACCAACGAAAGCTATGCCGAGATCGCCCGCCGCCGCGGCGGCATGAGGCCCGAGGACGTCTTTGTCGTCCGGTCGGGCCCCAAGATCGAGAAGCTGGAGCTTCGGCCGCCGAAGCCGGAGCTGAGGAAGGGCGCGAAGCACCTCATCGGCTATGTCGGCGTCATCGGCCAGCAGGAGGGGCTCGATCTGCTGGTGGACAGCGCCGAGCACATGATCCGGCGCATGGGGCGTGACGACGTGCATTTCGGCATCGTCGGCGGCGGCCCGGCGCTGGAGGAGGTGCAGGCGGACGTTCGGGCGCGGGGACTCGCGGATCACTTCACCTTCACCGGACGGGCGCCCGACGACCTTCTGCTCGACATGCTCAACACCGCCGATGTCTGCGTGAACCCCGACCGGGTGACGGTGATGAACGACCTTTCGACGATGAACAAGATCATGGAATACATGACGCTGGCCAAGCCCATCGTGCAGTTCGAGCTGAAGGAGGGGCGCGCCTCTGCCGCGGAAGCCTCGCTCTATGCGCGGCCCAACGACACGGTGGATTTCGCCGAGAAGATCGTGAGCCTGCTCGACGATCCGGGCAAGCGCGCCGAGATGGGGCGGATCGGGCGCGAGAGGGTGCAGGCGGCGCTGAGCTGGGCGCATTCGGTGCCGAACCTGCTCGCCGCCTACGACCGGATCTTTGCCAGGATGGGGCGCTAGGCCAATCGCCGGAGGCGGAGCGCGGTGGCGTAGAGCCAGCCGGCGATGAAGCCGCCGAGATGCGCCTGCCAGGCAAGTCCGCCGCCCGAGGTCCAGGCGAGGACCGCGTTGCCGGCGGCAAGCCCGAAGATCATCGCCAGGACGTTGCGGACGGGCAGGCCACGGGCCATGCGCCGGTCGAACTCCAGCGCCAGAAGCACGCCGGCCAGCCCGAAAAGCGCGCCCGAGGCCCCGACCATCGGCGTCGGCGCGGTGGTCAGCCCGGCAAATCCGAGCGCGCCCCCGAGAAGCGACAACCCATAGGCCCGGAGAAACCCCCGCCCGCCGATCCGCGCCGCGACCGGCCCCGCCAGCAGCAGAAGCGTGGCCATGTTCACTGCAAGGTGCCAGGTCCCGGCATGGAGAAAGCCGTAGCTCACGAACATCGCAACGGGCTGCAGGGCGTAGTTCGGCTGCCAGTCGCCGAGAAGGCCGGGCCAGAACCCGGCATACTGATAGGTGAGAAGCCGCCACCAGGGCTGGCCCCACAGCCGCCAGTCGGCCCCGGTCAGGACCACCTCGGGCAGGGCGCAGAGTGCCGCGATCACCCAGGCCGACCGCGGGATCGGCCCCCCGAGAAAGCCGGAATTTCCCGCCATGTCGCCCGCTTCGCTCATGCCGGCATCCTGCCGATGCCGGCGCGTCCTGCAAGGGGGACGGCGTGCCGGATCAGAACGGCACGAATTGCGGCAGCCGCGCGAGGCTGAGCCGCATGAACCGCATCAGCCGCGCCTCGGCATCGGCCTCGCTCTCTCCCGGCTCGACCGGGGTGACGTAGCGCACCAGCGCGCCATCGGTGCGCCCCACCGTCAGGCTGTCGTTCAGCACCGAGAGCTTGGCGCGGAAGTCGTTGGCGATCCGCTTGCCGCGGCCCTCGAACCAGTAGATGACAAGCTGCTTCGACAGGCCCTTCTGGATCACCGCGCGGTTGGCGTTGAACTGCCCGTAGCCCACGTCGGTCAGATCGAGCGGCACTTCCTGAAGCGTGAACACCTCCCATCCGCCGGTCGGCAGGCAGACCTCGGGCGAATGGATACCCTGGCCTTCGGTCTGCTTGGCATACCAGGCGACGAAGAAGTTCACCACGCTGCCTTCACCCGGCGTCTCGTAGAAGGCGTTGAGGTAGTCGTCGGCGGCGAGCACCCGTTCGACATTCGGCTCCAGCTCGACGGTATAGCTTTGCCAGTCACCAAGCTGCCGCGGGAAAAGCAGCAGCGGATCGCGCGCCGGCGCCGTGACCTCGGTTGCGGGCAGGGTCTGCCAGGTGGTGGAGGCGGCGGCGGTCAGAAGCACGGCCAGCAGCAGCGCGGGTGTGGCGCGGATCGCGAAGACGCGCGCAAAGATCGCGCCGAACCCCTCGAAATCCAGGTCGATCGCCTCGGACAGCGACAGCGGTTCGGGCGCGAAGCGCTGGAGGAGCATGGCGAGCCCGAAAAGGATCGCCACGCAGATCAGGAAGATTACCCAGCCCTCGAAGAAGTGGAGGAACCCCTCCGCCTGCTCGATCCCGTAGGTGTTGACCAGCATCCCGATGACCGCGATGCGGACCGAATTCATCAGGACGGTGAGCGGCGCGGCCGAGAGGAGAAGCACGAGCTTGTGCCACAGCGGCCCGCGGTAGAGAATCGCGAAGAGGTAGGAGAACGAGAGGATCGGGAACAGGTAGCGCAGGCCCGAACAGGCCTCGGCGACCTGGAGCTTGTAGACCCCGAGGTCGATCACGTTGCCTTCGAGGAAGACCGCAACGCCACCGACGCTCAGGAACCACACGCCGAGCGCCGAGGAGATCCATTGCAGGAAGATCGTGAGCTTCCAGTAAAGCACCTGCGGCAGTGGCAGCATGAAGACCAAGTGGAAGACCGGCAGCATATGAAGTCGCCCGCGGCTCCAGCCGAAGAGCGTCAGCACGACTCCCGCCACCCAGAAGATGAAGGCATAGGTGACGATGTCGGGCACCCGCATCAGGTTGCCGAGCCCGGCAAGGGCAAGCGCGGCCATCAGCACCAGAAGGCCCGGCCAGCGTGTCCGCGCCTCTGCCGCGGGCGGGGGCATCCGCCGCTGTTCGCGCAGGAAGAGATAGAGCGAGATCAGCGGGATCAGCGGCCCGTGGCTGTATTCGGCCGTCGACCAGGCCAGCGCAAGCGAGACATGGCCGATCCAGAAGATCGGCAGCGAGACCAGGATCAGGAGAACGAACAGCGCGAATCCCGCCGGGTTGACGGCACCGAGAGAAAGCGGGGCACCCCGGTCGGGGCTTGTGGACTGGCTCATCTGGGTTGCGCGCTCGACTGATACAACGTCCTAGAACCTAAGGGAAAAACGCAGGAAAGGCGAACGGATTCGGCAAACCCGCGCTCACGCCTGCGTGGGGCCGCGGGCCGATGCCGGCTGGCTGCTCAGGGCCGGTAGCTGAAGGTCCGGCCGAGCGTCAGGAAGACCGAATTCGACTGCGCATCGCCGGGTGCCGAGGAATCCGACCGGTGGCGCAGCAGCACGCCGCCCGTCAACGCCCAGTCCTGCGTCAGGTCATGGGAATAGGCGGCCCTGAGGCTGGTCCGGTTGATCGTCGGCGCGTTGCCGATGCCGGCGCTTTCCGACCGGCCCCAGTTCACCGCGAAATCCAGCCGCGAGTTGGCGTTGATCTCGTAACCGTAGGCAACGGTCAGGCGGGTATCGAGCACGTCTTCGTTGACGTTGTTCGTGCTGATCCCCCGGTTGAGCGACACGGCGATGTTCGACGAGCGGAGCTGGCGGTCGTAGGTCAGCGCCGCGATCGCATAGGTCTTGCCGCTGGGCGAGTGGGTGCCCCCGAGCGAGGCGGAGAGATTGCCGAGCGGAAGCTGAAGGCTGCGCCCGAAGCGGAAGCTCTCGCGCGCGCCGTTCTGGTTCACGGTCGAATCGACCCCCACGAAGGCGGTGCCGTTCGCCAGCGTCTGCGTAAGCGTCGCGGCGCCGGTCACCCCGTCGCGGCGGGCGGTGCCGGTGATCGTATCCGTCTCGACCTCAGTCAAGCCGATCTGCGCGTCGAGGACCAGCACGGGATTGATGTCCTGGACCACGCCGATCGAATAGTCCGTGGTCGTGCGGTCGGTCTGCGGCGTGTCCTCCGCCGTGTAGTGCGTATAGGCGACATTGAACCGCAGGCTCGTCACCGGCGACAGCTTCAGCGCCACGGTCGCGTCGGCGCTGTCGGTCTCGTTGCCGAAAAGTCGTGCGTTGGCGGCAAGTGCCGTCGCGTCATAGTCCTTTTCGTCATGGGTAAGGCCGAGGGTGAAGGTCATCGGATCGTTGATGCCGGTGACGAAGCTCAGCCCCGCGTTGCGGATCGTCATCGTGCCGCCACCGGCATAGAACGCACCGGCGTTCGTCTCTTCCTGTTCGATCTGGAACGGGTCGAGGAACTCGCGGTTGACATGGCGGAAGCGGCCGGTCAGCGCGAACTGGCTGTTCACGCCGTCGAGCTGGTAGCGCAGGCGCACCGTCGGATCCTCGAAGCCAGACAGCGACCGGCCGGGAATGTCGCCGTAGCGCATGACGCCCGAACCGGTGAGGCTGAAGTCCTGCACGCCGGTGACGCTGGAAAGGCCGAAGGTCAGCCCGTTGTCCCAGATCAGGGAGGTTCCGGGGCTGGTCGGCTGAAGCTGGAAGTTGTCGTCGACCTTCAGCGTGGATGAGACACCGATGTCGATCTGCAGCCCCGCCTTGGCCGGAACGGCAGGTTGGGCAGCCGTCCCGGCCGCAGCCGTCATGCCGGCCGCGGCTGCCGTGCCGGTTGCCGCGGTTCCCGCTGTCGTTCCGGGCGGAGTGTACCCTGTCACCGATGTGCCAACGCTCCCCTGAGGGAGCGCAGCGCCGGGCCAGAATGTCGAAAGTGCCGCGATTGCCGCGATCGTCGTTCTGCTCGTCCCCACCTTGTCCGCCTTTATTCGAAGAGTTTGCGCTCCGGCGCCACGATGACGTCACCTTCCCGAAGAACGATCACCGGTGCTTTTGCTCCGCGTTGAACGGCCTTGTAGTTGAAATTGTAGACCGTCTCCATGCCCGTCTTCTTGTCGGGACGGTGCAACTGGATCCGCTTGGTCGCCGCGAACCGGCTCAGCCCCCCGGTTTCGGCCAGGAACTGCAGGAGCGTCGTGCCCGACTGGATATCGAGCCGGCCCTGGGTGTTGAACTCGCCCACCGCATAGACGGCCACGGTGCCATAGGGCCTCACGTTGGCGGCCACGGCCTGCGCCTGTGCGGCATTGACGGCCGAGGTGACGGGGTTGAGCTGGCCCACCGACAGGAACACGGTCGGCGCCGAGGCGAAGTTGGGCGCGAGCGCCGTCGCGATCGCGTCGCGCATCGATTCCACGCTCTTGCCGTTCGCGCGGACGGTGCCGACGAGCGGCAGGCTCACGCTGCCGTCCGGGAGAACCAGGAGGCTGCGGTTGAGGCTCGGGTCTTCCAGGACCTCCATTTGCAGGACGTCGCCCGGCTGGATGCGGTAACCGCTTTGCGCCCAGGCCGCCGGCACCAGCAGCACGGCAACAAGGAGGGCAGCGAGAGCTCTGAACATTTCAGTTCCTCAGTCACAATCGAATCGTCGGTCAGGTTAAAGCCCGCACCCGGCAAATCAAAACGTTAAGTTCCGAAGCTCACGCTATGGGAGGGGGTCAGGCCCGAATTCGTGCCCGCTTGGCAACAGAGGCGGGGGTCAGTTTCCAACCGTGACACCATCTGCCTCAAGCCGGGCCTTTTCCTGCCGCGCGGATGCCACGAAGTCCCGCGAATCGGTGGCTTCGGCACGCGCGAGCACTTCGTTGAACTGCGCCAGCGCCTCGGGTTGCCGGCCGAGCTTCAGATAGGTCATGGCAAGGTGGAAGCGCACCTGGGGGTCCTCGCCGAGGCCCTCGACAGCCTTCTCGAGCTCCTTCACCGCATCGGCGTAGTTGCCGCGCTGGTAGGCGATCCAGCCGTAGGTATCCTGGTAGGGCGGCATGTCGCTGCCGCGCAGCCGCCGGGCGATCACCTCGGCGCGGGCCAGGCTGTCGGGGTCGGTCCGGTGCGACGACAGCAGGCTCGCGAGGTTGTTCGCGATCACCGGATTGGCGCTGTTCTGCTTGTAGAGGTCTTCGTAGATCGCGATGGCGCCGTCGATATCGCCCGCGCGCTCCAGGAACCCGGCCTTCGCCCACTTGAGCTCGCCCGAATCCGGCACGGCGGCGAGCGCCTCGTCGATCGTCGCACGGGCCTCGTCGAACCGGTCGGGGTCGGCGAGGATCGTGCGCGCAAGCGCCATCCAGGCGGCGACGCGGCTCTTGTCCTCGCCGAGAAGCTTGCGGTAGCGCTCCTCCGCGCCGGTGGCATCGCCGGTCAGCGCGCGCACCGATGCGTCGATGAACTGCAGGTCGGGGTCGTCGGGGTTTTCGGCAAGCAGACTCGTCGCATAGGCGCGCGCCCTGTCGGTCTGGCCGTTGGCAAGGTGCGCGCGCAGGATCGCCACCTTGGCGTCCAGCCCGCCCTTTCCCTCGGTGACGAGGCCCTGCAGATAGCCGATCGCCTGGTCGGTGTCGCTCTGTCCGGCAAGGATCACCGCGCGAAGCGATTGGGCCGCAGGCCCGGCCGCGGGATCTTTCTGCGCCTCAAGCTCGGTCGCCACGTTCGCCGCGCGCGCCCAGTCCTGCATCGCCACATAGATTTGGCCGAGCGGGACCAGAAGCGACACGTTGCCGGGCGCGATGCGCAGCGAATCGATCAGCACCCCCTCGGCCGGGATGAGCTTGTTCTCCGAGGCCAGAAGCTGCGCATAGCGCAGCGATTCCGCCGGTGCCCGGCTCGACGCATCGACCGCGAGCGAGAGCGATTCCCGCATCAAATCGCGGTTGCCGTCGCGTTCATAGGCCTGCGCCATGAGCGTGAGGATAGTCGCATCGCGCGGATTCTGGTCGTAGGCGCGGCGCAGGATCGCGATGGCCTCGCCGACCTGGTCGTCGAGAATGAGCCAGTTCGCCTTGAGCTTCAGCGCCTCGGCATCGCCGCTGTCCTCCTGCAGCACTTCCTCGACGAGCGCGCGCGCCCCCACGGTATTGCCGACGGTCGTCAGCATCCGCGCCAGCCCGACCTTCGTGCGCTGGGTGTCGGGCGAAGGTTCGGATGCCTCGATGATGTCCTGCATCTCGGCGATCGCCTCGTCGCGGCGGCCGAGATCGAAGATGAAGCCTGCGCGCGCGGCGCGATAGACCGGCGAACCGGCGCCGCCGGCGATGACGCGTTCAAGCTCCGCCACGGCGGCCTCTGCCCCACGCTCTTCCGACAGGAAGCGGACGAGCTGGAGAACGCGGTCCTGATCCGGGATGCCCGGGGCGATCCGGCTGCGCAGGAAGGCTTCGGCACTGTCGATCTCGCCCTTCGATTCGTACCAGCGCACCAGCGCCTCGGCCATCTCGGGGGCGTCTGCGAAGCGGTCGACCATGTCGATGAGTCCGGCCTCGACGGCGGCGTCGTCGCCCAGTGCCGCATTGACCGACAGCCGCTGGGCATAGAGCGCGCGGTCCTCGGGGACAAGGCGGAGCGCCTCGTCGATCGCCACGAGCGCCTTTTCGAAATGCTGCGAGCGGATCAGGTCGTCGATCACCACCCGGTGCAGAAGCAGGTTCGCCGGTGCCGTCTTCAGCAAATCGCGCGCCTGTTGCGAGGTGGCGACGATCGCGCCGGCATCGTTCGCCTCGGCGGCGATGGCGTAGTCGGCCGCGATCTTGATCGCCATGAGATCGGCGTCGTCCGGGATCTGCTTCAGCACCTCGCCGGCATAGCGTTGTGCGGTCTTCCAGTCCCCGGCGTCGGCGGCGATCGCGGCCAGCGCCTTCTGCGCCTCGTGGTCGTCGGGATACTGCTCCACCAGTCGCAGGTATTGCGAGAACGCTTCGCGCAGGTTGCCGCGTCCGCGCTCGGCTTCGGCATAGGCGCGGCGCGCTTCCCTGTGGCTGCCGTCAAGCTGGAAGACGTTGCGGAACTCCACCAGTGCGCGGTCGACATCGCCCGACTGAAGGTAGGAGAGCCCCGCCTGATAATGCTTCTCGGCCCGCTCCTTCGCGGAATCGCAGGCCGACACGAGCATCAGTCCGACGGTCAGCGCGACTGTCGTCAGGATCTTGCGAAGAGCCATCCCAATACCTCGATGCGCCGAGCCCTTCATCCCGCCCCCCCTGCGGGTCTCTGGCCGGCGAACGCCTCCACGTTCCTGTTCCGGAGCCTTTTGCCCGACCCTGCCGGGCGCGTCAAATCAATATCCCGTCCCCTTGATCACCACCCGCATCGTGGCGAGGAGGAGCCCGAGATCGGTCAACAATGATATGTCTTCCTCATATTCGCGATCAAATTCGGCACGTTTGGAAAACTCCACCTCGTTCCGGTCGGAGACCTGCCAGGGCCCGGTGATGCCGGGGCGGAGCGCATAATAAGCCACGCCGCTGTAAAGCGACCGCTGCGACGGCATCATCGGTCGCGGCCCGACAAGGGACATGTCGCCGATCAGCACGTTCCACAGTTGCGGCAGCTCGTCCATAGATGTCTTGCGCAGCAAGCGCCCCACCGGGGTGATGCGCGGGTCCGCCTTCAGCTTCTGCGTGCTGTTCCATTCGAGCCGGGCTTCGGGGTTGCGGTCAAGGAACTGCTCCAGCATCCGGTCGGCATCCGGCACCATTGTCCGGAGCTTCAGCATCCGGAACGTTCGTCCGCCCCGGCCGACGCGGTCGTTCCAGTAGAACGGCGACGATCCGTCCAGCGCGACGGCAAGCGCGAAGAGGAGGATCAGCGGGACGACGATGATGCCCGTCAGGACGACGGCCGAAATATCGAGCGCCCGTTTGCCGAAGTTGCGATACAGGCCGCCTCGCCTGGGGACGTTCACAAGGCCCATGGAAGCGCTGGCCATGCCATAGTCTTCGGAAGGGTCATGGATCTGTAGCGTCATACCCTGGTTCCGGTCACGACCGCACCCACTCATACCAAAAGCACCCGCAAGGTCGCCGGTTCCCGGCCCGCCGCGACAAGATGCGATTCCAAGAATGCAGCAGCACCCGACGCGAATTCATATCACCTTCGCCGCCCTTGCGGAACGGACATTTGGCTACGCCATTGTTTTTCGCGCCTTTCCGGCGGCCCTCCGGCCGTTTGTGTGCGAATATTCGCCCATCCCGGTGCGGAGGACCCGGTTATTGTATCGGAATGTTCAACAGTCGCTCCCGATCGGGAATTTGTGCGGCCGCAGCATCGCCGGGGACGATCACGCAAGACAATGATTCGAACACCATGTAAAAGGCTCCGGTGAGCCTGCCGGTCTCTGCCCGCGCGGCGCCATCAAGTTGACGAAGTTATATGAGCATTTGCCCCGTGAGTTCCGGGGCGCACCGGGGTAACAAGTCCAAGGCGGACGGGGTTCGAGCAGCCTCCGGCCGCCCGAGAAATGGATTGCGGATGAACAAGGTTGTGGAGCCCACAACGGACGAAGGGAACAGCGTCGGCTTCTACATGGACTTCTTCGGGTTCCGCGAGCGTCCCTTCACGCTCGTGCCCGACCCGGATTTCCTGTTCTGGTCGCCGCAGCACCGGCGCGCCTATTCGGTGCTGGAGTTCGGCATCCTCAGCCGTGCACCGATCACGCTCGTCACCGGCGGCGTCGGCTGCGGCAAGACGACGCTCCTGCGCGAGCTTCTGCGCCAGTTCGGCAACAAGGTCACCGTGGGCCTCATCTCGAATGCGCAGGGCGGACGGGGCGAGCTGATCCAGTGGGTGCTCAACTCGCTCGGCGTCGCCTTCGACCCCAATGTCGGCTACGTCCAGCTTTTCCAGAAGCTCCAGGACTACCTGATCGACGAATACGCCTCGGGCCGCCGCGTCGTGCTGATCTTCGACGAGGCGCAGAACCTCTCGCCCGAAAGCCTCGAAGAGCTTCGGATGCTGACCAACATCAACTCCGGCAAGGACGAGGTCATCCAGCTTGTGCTCGTCGGCCAGCCCGAACTGCGCGAAATGGTGCTCGATCCGTCGCTGCGCCAGCTTGCCCAGCGGATCGCGGCCAGCTTCCACCTGCTGCCGCTCGACGAAAACGCCGTGGTCGAACTGATCCGTCACCGGCTGAAGGCAGCGGGCGGAACCGGCGAGGAAGTGACCGAGCCGGCCGCGCGGATGATCTACCGCACCACCCACGGCGTTCCGCGTCTGGTCAACCAGCTCTGCGACATGGCATTGCTCTATGCCTGGAGCATGGATAACCACCATGTTGACGAACACGTGGTTCAATCCGTGCTGGATGATGGAGTATTCTTTGCCGCACAGATCGCGGCCGAGGAAGAGAAACGCAAATGAATCTGGACC
>JAUQYB010000048.1 GCA_030837825.1 Albidovulum sp. | reverse complement strand
TCGAACGCCAGCGCCGCGATCCGCGCCGCCGTCACCGCCGCGACCACCGCCGCGGCGGGGCCGAACCAGCCCCTAGCCAAGCCGGTTCTCCCGCTGCTCGCGGGAGATGAGCACGAGGTTGCGCAGGTAGATGAAGACGCCGAGCGACTGGCCGAGGACGAAGACCGGATCGCGCCGGTAGATCGCGTAGGCCAGAAGGATCAGCCCGCCGGCAAGCGAGAAATACCAGAAGACCACCGGCATCACCGACTTCTGCGCCCGTTCCGAGGCGATCCACTGCACGAGGAAGCGGCCGGTGAACATGAGCTGGCCGAAAAGCCCGAAGGCGACCCACCAGAACTCGGTCCAGCTTTCGACGTGAAGGATGGCAAAGAGCCGGTCCATGCTCACACCCCCGGCGTCTCGGAGGGCCGGGACTTCTTCTTCCGCCGGATCAGCCACATGACGCCCAGAAGGTCGACCGCGCCGACGAGGCCGCGCTGGAGGTTGTTGTAATGCGACCGGCCGGCATGGCGCGGCGCGTGGGCGACATCGACATGCGCCACCTCCCAGCCGTCGCGGACGAAGAGCGCGGGCAGGTAGCGGTGCATGTGGTTGAAGAACGGCAGCCGCAGGAAGGCCTCGCGCCGGAATGCCTTGAGCCCGCAGCCGGTGTCGCGTGTGCCGTCCTTCAGCGCCCGCGACCGGATCGCGTTGGCCAGCCGCGAGGCAAGCTTTTTCGACGCCGTGTCCTGCCGCCCGACCCGCTGGCCCGCCACCAGCCCGACCCGTGCGGCACCGGGCGCAAGCAGCGGGGTGACAAGCTTCGACAGTTCCGCCGGCGGGTTCTGGCCGTCGGCGTCGAGGGTGCAGACGATTTCGCCCCTCGCGGCGAGGACGCCGGAATGGACCGCCGCGCTCTGCCCGCCGGAGACGTCGTGGCGGATCAGCCGCAGGGTCGGATGCGTTGCCATCCGGGCGCGGATGACCTCGGCCGTCGCGTCGGTGGAGCCGTCGTCGACGACCAGCACCTCGTAGTCGCCATGAGCCGCCAGAGCCGCGTCGATACCGTCGAGCAGCATCGGCAGGTTGCCGGCCTCGTTCTTCGCCGGAATGACGATGGAGATGGTGACCACGGCGCCTGTTTCCCGGTCCTTGCGCTGCCACGTGACGCCCGGCGGTCCTACTGCACGACGGCGATGTTGTAAATGTGCGGCTCAGCGGGGCGGCGGCGGCGCGGCCACGGCGACAACGCGGCCAAGCCGGCGTTCGCGGTGGAAGCTGTAGATGCCGGTCAGAACGACGACCGCAGCCCCGGCGAGCGTCAGCCCGTCGGGCAACTGGCCGAAAGCCGCCCAGCCGAGTCCGATCGCCACCACGAGCGCCACGTAGCGGAAAGGCGCGACATGGCCGATGTCGCCGACCCGCATCGCCACGACGATCATCAGATAGCCGGCGATGAGGCAGGCCGCCGCCAGCCCGAGCAGGAACGCCGTTTTCGGCGCCACCGCATTCCAGCCTTCGACCGGCACCAGGGCCGCGGCCGTCACGGTGACCGAAAGGGCGGCTGCGACGGCGACGGTGACCGAAGGCATCGCGCTCGACATCCGCCGCGTGGTGAGGTCACGCAGGACGACGCATCCGACCGACGCCAGCGCGACGAGCGCCCAGCGGTCGAACCCCTCGGCCCCGGGCCGGACGATGAGCAGGACCCCGGCGAGACCGACGGCAATCGCCAGAAGCCGGCGCCAGCCGATCGGTTCGTGCAGGAAGACGGCTGCGGCAAGTGTCACCGCCAGCGGCAGGAACTGCATGATCGCCGAGAGATTGGCCAGCGGCATGTGCCGAAGCGCGGTGAGGAAGGTCAGCGTGCCGCCAACCTCTCCCACGGTGCGCAGGATCAGCCACTTGCGATCTCCCGGCTCGACCGAGATGCGAAGTCCCCCCATGCGCGCGGCAATGAGGACCAGGGCGGCGGTGCTGAGAAGGCCGCGCAGGAAGATCGCCTGATAGAGCGGCAGCGCCTGGGTCACCGCCTTCATGCAGGCGTCGTTCACGGTGAAGGCCGCCATCGCGACGCTCATGAAAAGCGCGCCCTTGGCGTTGTCTGACAGCGGCATCCGGCCCTCCTGCGGATAGGGTCCGGCAGAAGCGGACAGGGGCTTTGTGAGCCGGGCCGGCGGAAAAGGAAACCCCCGCCGAAGCGGGGGTTTTCGGTGACTTGTGCCGGCCCGTGCCGATCAGCCTTCCCGGCTTTCGTAGGTGTCGACGAGCCCGCTGTCGGCATCGATCTCGATCACGTCGTCGAGCACGGTTTCCGAAGGCGCCGCAAGGACCGCGGCGCGCTCGGCCTCGGCCTTGCGCTGCTCGATCACCTTCTGGTCGCGGTCGTGGGCCAGCTTGCGCACCCGCATTGTCGCCCCGCCGGTGCCCGCCGGGATCAGGCGGCCGACGATCACGTTCTCCTTCAGGCCGACGAGCGTGTCGCGCTTGCCCTGCACGGCGGCCTCGGTGAGGACGCGCGTGGTTTCCTGGAACGAGGCCGCCGAGATGAACGACCGGGTCTGCAGCGAGGCCTTGGTGATGCCGAGAAGCACCGGTTCCCCCGCCGCCGGCCGGCCGCCGCGGGCGACGGCCTTCTGGTTCTCCTCGTCGAACTCCGCCTTGTCGACGTGTTCGCCCTTGAGAAGCGTCGTCTCGCCCGAGTCGAGGATCTCGATCTTCTGCAGCATCTGGCGAACGATCACTTCGATGTGCGTGTCGTTGATCTTCACGCCCTGCAGCCGATAGACGTCCTGAACCTCGTCGATGAGGTAGGCGGCCAGCGCCTCGATCCCCATGATCCGCAGGATGTCGTGCGGCGCGGGGTTGCCGTCCATGATGTAGTCGCCCTTCTGGACGAAGTCACCTTCCTGAACCGGAATGTGCTTGCCCTTCGGCACCATGTATTCGACGGGCTGGATCGTCTCGTCGGTCGGTTCGATGGTGATCCGGCGCTTGTTCTTGTAGTCCTTGCCGAAGCGGACGTAGCCGTCGATCTCGGCGATGATGGCGTGGTCCTTCGGGCGACGGGCCTCGAACAGTTCCGCCACGCGGGGAAGACCCCCGGTGATGTCCTTGGTCTTGGCGCCTTCGCGCGGAATCCGCGCCACCACGTCGCCCGCCCGAATCTCCTGCCCGTCCTCGACCGAGAGGATCGCGTCGACCGACATCGGATAGCTGACCGGGTTGCCCTGGTCGTTGCGCACAGGTTCGCCCGAGGCCGGGTCCATGACGATGATCTCGGGCTTGAGATCGCTGCCCTTCGGCGCGGTGCGCCAGTCGGTGACGATCTTCTGGGTCATGCCGGTGGCCTCGTCGGTATCATCGCGGACCGAGATGCCCGAGATGAGATCGACGAACTTCGCCACGCCCGCCTTCTCGGCGATGATCGGCAGGGTGTAGGGGTCCCAC
>JAUQYB010000004.1 GCA_030837825.1 Albidovulum sp. | reverse complement strand
ATCGTCAAATTCAATGCCATTGTGTCCGCCTGTCGTGTCCCCGGCCCACTGTCGGCCGCTTTTTTCCGCATTGCCCGGATTTTACTGAGTGTTTCAGCCAAGGTCACGCGAAAAACTCCGAAAAGCCACAAAATCTGGGGGCGACGCGCCGGAGATCAGCGGCATTTCGCCGACTTCTCAAGATCGTGTGGTTACCAGTTGTCTTTGAACCATTTCACCGCCCGGCGCAGTGACCGCGCGGGGTATCTTTCGGCCGGAATCTCGAAATCCCACCACTCGTCCTGCGGGTGCGCGGCGAAGAGACACAGACCCACGGTTGAGGAAAACGCCGATCCCGTCGCCGCCTGCGGCAGGCCCTGGACCCTGAGCGGCCGGCCGAGTCGCACGTTCTGGCCGAGGATTCGCGCGGCCAGCCCGTCGAGCCCCGGTATCTGGCTCGCCCCCCCGGTCAGCACGATCTGCTGGCTCGGCAACTGGTCGAAGCCGGCGGCATCGAGGATCGCCCGCACCTCCTCGAGGATCTCCTCGACCCTCGGCCGCATGATGCCGATCAGCTCGGTGCGGCTGACCCTGCGGCGGTCCTTTTCCCAGTCGCCGGAATTGGCGCCGATCTCGATCATCTCGCGGTCGTCCATGCCGGTGGCGTGGACGCCGCCGTGGATCGTCTTGATCCGCTCGGCGGTGACAAGCGGCACCTGCAACCCCTTCGAGATGTCCGAGGTGACGTGGTCGCCGCCCATCCGCACGCTTTCGGCGAAGATCATGTGCTTCTTGATGAAGATCGAGATGCCGGTCGCGCCGCCGCCCATGTCGATGCAGGCCGCGCCCAGCTCCTGCTCGTCCTCGACGAGGCTGGCAAGGCCCGAGACATAGGCCGACGAGGCCAGCCCGGCGATCTCAAGATCGCAGCGGCGGATGCAGTAGATCAGGTTCTGCACCGCGGCGGTGTCGATCGTCAGCAGGTGCATGTCCGCCGACAGCCGGTTGCCGACATGGCCGCGCGGATCGCCGAAGCCGGTGCGGTGGTCGATGGCGAAATTCACCGGATGGGCATGCAGCGCGTCGCGTCCCGGACCATAGTCGGGCACCTCGCAGGCGGCCAGAACCCGCGCCACGTCCTGCTCGCTCACCTGCCCGTCGTGAAGCTCGATCTCGCCGGCCAGCCCGTAGCTGCGCGGATGCGCACCCGAGAAGCAGGCGATGACGTGGTCCACCCGGGTCTGCGCCATCTTCTGCGCCGCCTGCACCGCGGTGCGGATCGCCCGCTCGGTCTCGGCCATCGCGTCGATCTCGCCGAAGCGCACCCCGCGCGAGCGGGTGGTGGCCGCGCCGATCACCCGGAACTGCGACTGCCCGGCGAGCGAGCCGAGCCCGTCGTCGCGGCCCCCCTCGGCGTTCTCGAACTTCAGCACGAGGCAGGCGATCTTCGACGTGCCCACGTCGAGCACCGCCACCACGCCCCGTTGCAGCGCGGCGCGCCGCATGTTCCGCATCGCCCTCTGGGACTGATAGAGATCGGTCATTGCCCGGACACCTTTGTCTCAACCTCGGTTGCACCCTCGCCCCCCGGCTCCGCGATCCGGACCGTCGGGCGGTTCTCGTTGCGCATGTCCACGACCGTCAGGTCGCGGCCCAGCATGTCCTCGGCCTGGTCGAGCGCGATCACCCGCTGGATCGCCGCCACCGGGCCGGCCCCGGGCAGCAGGATGCGCTGGTCGCGGTCCAGGACCACGTCCCAGCGCCGTTCGCCCACGCGGACAAGGCCGCGGATGCGGGCCCGGATCGGCTCTGCGGCCTTCAGGATCGCCAGCGCCTCGGCAACGTCGGTCTCCGCCCCCTCGCCCGCGATCACCGGCAGGTCGGGCCTTGCCGTGCGGTCGAGAAGCGTGGCCACACGGTGCCCGCCGGCGTCGAGCATCTCGAGCGCCGTTCCCCGCCGCCACAGCACCGCCGGCACCCGCTCGGCGACAGTCACCTGCAACACGCCGCCCTTGCGGATGCGCAGTTCGGCCGAGGCGACCGCGTCGATCTGCGCGATCGTGGCGCGCAGCGCCTCGAGGTCGATGCGGAAGGACGAGACCGGCAGCGTCACCGGCAGCATCCCCCGGATCGCGTTGGCCACCGGCTCCGACGCGCCGTCGATCGCCATCAGGCCCACCATGAACTCCGGCCGGTTCTCGACGTTTTCGCGCAGATCGGAGAGGCTCTGCTGCAACGCCGCCCGCCGCGCCCCGTCGCCGAGCCATCCCGCCAGGACCCCCAGGATCAGCGCCGCCGGCAGGCCCAGCCGCACCGCCTTGCGAAAGCCGGGGGTCAGCCACAGCCGCTCCACCCGGAAGGCCAGCCGCGACGGCGCCGGATCGCGCCTCGGCCCCGCATCGGCCTCGCGCCGCGCCACCAGCCGGCCGGGGGTCCTCAGCGTCCGCATGAGGCGTCCTCCACGATCCAGCGGCAGAGATCGACGAAGCTCATCCCCCCCGCCGCCGCCTGTTCGGGGGCGAGCGAGGTCGGCGTCATCCCCGGCTGGGTGTTGGTCTCGAGAAGGTAAAGCCCGGCGAGCCCGCGGCTGTCGTCCCAGCGGAAGTCGCTGCGGCTGAGCCCCCGGCAGCCGAGCGCGCGGTGGGCGCTGAGCGCATGGTCCATGCAGGCCCGGGCGATCTCGGCCGGGATCTCCGCCGGGCAGACGTGGCGCGAGGCGCCGGGCGTGTATTTCGCGTGATAGTCGTACCAGCCCTGGGTCAGAAGCTCGGTGACGCAGATCGCCCGGTCGCCGAAGACCGCGCAGGTCAGCTCGCGTCCCGGCACATAGGCCTCCACCATCGCCTCGGCCGGCATCCCCTTGTCCAGCCGCGGCGGCCCGTTGGCCGCCTCGTGGACGATGTAGACACCGACCGAGGAGCCCTCGTTGTTGGGCTTCACCACATAGGGAGGCGCCATCACATGGCGCGCCTCGATCTCGCGCGTGGGGGCGACCAGGCTCTCCACCACCGGCAGGCCGGCGGTGCGGAACACCTCCTTGGCGCGGGTCTTGTCCATCGCCAGCGCCGAGGCGAGCACGCCGGAATGGGTATAGGGAATGCCCAGCCATTCCAGCAGCCCCTGGACGCAGCCGTCCTCGCCCCAGCGGCCGTGCAGCGCGTTGAAGCAGACATCGGGCCTGATCTCGGAAAGACGCGCGGCAAGGTCGCGGCCGGCATCGACCTCGACCACCTCGTATCCCGCCTCCCGCAGGGCACCGGCGCATTCGCGCCCGCTCGACAGGGAGACGTCCCGCTCCGCGGACCGTCCACCCATCAAGACTGCCACCTTGGGGGCTGTCCTGCTCGACCTGCCCGCCAATTCCGCCTCGTTCCGGCCCTTTGTGGGCCCTTTGTCTTTTCGTTACCGCGCGCCTGCCACGGGTGTTCTTTCCCCCACGCGCATGATTTCCCACTCTAGCGTCAAACCGCTGGAATCGAAAACCCTTTTTCTGACCTCCTCGCCCAGATCCTCCAGTTCGGCCGCCGTCGCGCCGCCGGTGTTGGTGAGGAAGTTGGGGTGCTTGGCGTTCATCTCGGCGGCTCCCCGCCGATGGCCGCGCAGCCCGGCGTCGTCGATCAGCTTCCAGGCCTTGAGATCGTGCACGTCGTCGGCCCGGCCGGTGGAGGAGAATCCGGCCGGATTGCGGAAGGTCGACCCCGCGGTGCGGTCCTTCACCGGCTGGGTGGCGTCGCGGCGGGCAAGCTGTTCGGCCATCCGCGCCTCCAGCGCCGCCGGATCGCCCTTCGGCGGGCGAAAGACCGCGGCCGTCACCACCGCGCCCTCCGGCAGGACGGCGCTGCGGTAGCCGAACTGCAACTCCTCGGCCAGCCGCCCCTCGACCGCACCCGCCCGCGTGACGATCCGCACGCTTTCCAGCACGTCGGCCATATAGCTGCCGTAGCAGCCGGCATTCATCCGCACCGCCCCGCCGATCGTGCCGGGGATGGTGCGCAGGAATGTCAGGTCGAAGCCGAGACCGGCAGCGGTCCGCGCCACATGGGCATCAAGCGCCGCCGCCCCGGCAACGAGGCGGTGATCACCGAGCGCGCCGATCCCGTTGAAGCCGCGGCCGAGCCGGATCACCACGCCGCGGATGCCGCCGTCGCGGACGATCAGGTTCGATCCCACGCCGATCGGGAAGACCGGGACGGCGGGGTCGAGGCCCCGCAGGAACCGGGCGAGATCGTCCTCGTCAGCGGGCTGGAAGAGCCAGTCCGCCGGCCCGCCCACCCTGAGCCAGGTGAGGTCGGCGAGCGGCCGGTTCGGGGTCAGCGTGCCCCGCACGGAGGGAAGCGTCGGCGTCATCGGCCTTGGGTAGAGCGGGGCAACCCCGAACGCAAGCAGGGTCGCGACGGCCGCAAGGACCGCGTTCCCCTGAATGGCCGGTGAACCCGGCGCGCGCCCTGTCGGGACGGAAAACCGACGCAAGTCCGACGCAGGCCCGACGCCGATCCGACGGGTGCTGGCGGCGGGAACCGCCCGGCTCGGCCCGGCGTTGGTTTTCCACATCCTCACCGAGGAGAACCGAGTTGCGTTTTCCCGTCCTTCGTTCGACGATGGTGCCACTCGCCGCCGGCAGCATTGCCGGAGCCGTGGTCATCGCCGGGCTGACATTCGGCTACTACGCCTGGCCGCTCTTCGCGGCGGCGGCGGTGCTGGGCCTGGCAGCCGGGGTGCCGGTGGGTCTCTGGACGGTTCGCCAGATGCGCGCGGCGCCTCCGATCCGCCGTCCCGCAAGTCCCTCGATGGACCCCGAAGCCGCGTGGCGCGAGGTCAACCCGATGGCGCGGGTCCCCTATCCGCCCGCGCGGACCCAGGGCCGGGCCTGACTATCCGGCCGCCTTCCGCCGGAGCCAGCGCCAGAGGTAGACCAGCGGCCAGCGCAGGATCGACGCCCCGGCGGCGAGCACGATCATCCCGGCCCAGGGGCCATTCTGGTAGGTCACCCAGCCGAGGATCGGGATCCCCGCCATGATCAGCACATAGGCTGCGCGCCAGTGGTGGTCGCGGGTGGGCAGCATCGCGATCACCGTCGCGGCCACGGCCCAGAGGCAGGCGGCAAGAACCGAGCCGCTCATTTCGCCACACCCTTTCCCATCAGGCGTTTCGCGAAATATCCCAATGGCTTGCGGAACATCGACACGAAGCCCGCGAGCGCGGCGACGCCGATCCAGGGGCTGAGGGAAACCGACAGC
Source organism: Albidovulum sp. (assembly GCA_030837825.1). Lineage (GTDB taxonomy): Bacteria > Pseudomonadota > Alphaproteobacteria > Rhodobacterales > Rhodobacteraceae > Albidovulum. The sequence continues at coordinate 18,345 of JAUQYB010000004.1, read as the reverse complement.
CAGACGATCAGGGCGAGTGCCGAGAGGGCGAGGAAGAAGCCGAAGACAAATTGCAGCCGCATCGGCAGGAAGGCCACCACCGTCGCGGCGACGACCCAGAGGAAGGCAAGGAGAAGCGGCGTGCTCATTGCGGCAGCCACAGCGAGGCGGCGAGTGCCGCGAGCGCGGTGACGAGACCCGCCGCCGGCACCCAGGACGGCAGCCGGAAGTCGCTCTCCGGCGCCCGCCGCTTGATCAGGATCAGCGCCAGGTTCACCAGCGCGAAGACCGCCAGGAGCAGCGTCGAAGTCAGGTCCGCCAGCCGGTCCACCGGCAGGAGAAGCGCGCCGGTCACCGTGCCGGCCCCGGCCAGCAGGCTTGCCAGAACCGGGGTGCCGAACCGGGCGTGGGCGCGGTGGAAGACCGCGAGCGAGGGGTGCCGGCGGCCGAGGCCGAAGAGCACCCGCGCCGCCATCACGATCTGCGCCAGGACCCCGTTCAGCGCCGCGGCGACCGCGATGGCGGAAAGCCAGACGGGGCTGAGGCCCGAGCCCTTCGCCCAGACCAGCGCCAGCGGCTGGCGCGAGGCGGCCAGTTCCTCGGCCGGCACCGCCCGCACCGCGGCGGTGGTGACGAAGGCGTAGAGAAGCGTGGTCAGCACCAGTGCGGCGATGATCCCCAGCGGCACGGTGCGGGCGGGGGTCTTCACCTCCTCGGTCATGTTCGCCATGTCCTCAAAGCCGATGAAGGCGAAGAAGGCCAGCGCGGTGGCCGCGGCAAGCCCGGTCCAGACCGGCGGCGACGGCGACTGCCAGTCCGCCGCAGGCTCGGCGGAAAAGCCGGCCCAGCCGGCGATCAGGAGCCCCGCGACCTCGACCACGGTGAGGAGCGCGGCGAGGCTGAGGCTTTCCAGAACCCCGAGTATAGCGACGAAGGTCAGCAGCGCGCCAAGGACGAGGATCGCCGCCATCTCCGGCAGCGGCACGATGCCGACCAGGTAGCCGACGCCGCCCCTCAGCACCGCCGCGGCCGAGACCATGCCGCTCAGCGCCACGGCGAGGCCGCAGACGAGGCCGAGCCAGCGCAGACCGAGCCCCTCCTCGATGTAGCTGGCCGCGCCGGCGGCCTCCGGCACGCGGGTGGCGAATTCCGCATAGGAGAGCGCCGAGAGCCCGGCGATCACCCCGGCAGAGAGGAAGGCAACCGGCGCCCAGATGCCGGCGCTCGCGGCAACGGTGCCGACCAGCACATAGATGCCCGCGCCGACCATGACGCCAAGGCCGTAGGCGGTGAGAAGCAGCGGGCCGATCCGGCGCTTCAGTCCGCCAGCCATCGTCAGCTCCGGCCCTTCAGCCGCGCCGGCAGCGCGTTGGCCCAGGCAGAGATCGTGCCGGCACCGAGGCAGACCACCATGTCGCCGGGACGCGCCTGTTCCCGCACCAGCCGCGCCAAATCGTCCTCGCTGAGGATCGCGCGCGCATGGCGGTGGCCGTGGGCGATCAGCCCGGCGACGAGGTCGTCGCGGCTGGCGCCGGGGATCGGGTCTTCGCCGGCGGCGTAGACCTCGGCGATGGCGACCACGTCGGCCTCGTTGAAGCAGGTGCAGAAGTCCTCGAAAAGACTGGACAACCTGGTGTAGCGGTGGGGCTGGTGGACGGCGATCACGCGGCCCTTCGTGGCCTGCCGCGCCGCTTTCAGCACCGCCGCGATTTCCACCGGGTGGTGGCCGTAGTCGTCGATGATCGTGACTCCGCCCAACACCTCGCCCACCCTGGTGAAGCGCCGGTTGACGCCCGCGAACTGCGCCAGCGCCTCGCGGATCTCGTCCTTCTTCATGCCGAGATGGCGGGCCACGGCGACCGCGGCGAGCGCGTTGGAGACGTTGTGGTCGCCCGGCATCGGCAGGGTGCAGCCTTCGATTTTCGAACCCTCTCCCTCGCCCTGAAGCTGGATGTCGAAGTGCGCCTTGCCGTTTTCGAACCTCAGGCCCGTTGCGCGCACATCGGCCTGGGCATTGAAACCGAAGGTGATAACGCGCCGGTCGGTGACCCGGCCAACCAGCGCCTGCACCTCGGGGTGGTCGGTGCAGCAGACGGCGACGCCATAGAAGGGGATGTTCGAGACGAAGTCGAGAAAGCCCTTCCTGAGGGCCTCGATCGTTCCCCAGTGCTCCATGTGCTCGGGGTCGATGTTGGTGACGATGGCGATCGTCGCCGGCAGGCGGTTGAAGGAGCCGTCGGATTCGTCCGCCTCCACCACCATCCATTCGCCCGCACCGGCGCGGGCGTTCGATCCATAGGCATGGATGATGCCGCCGTTGATCACCGTCGGGTCGAAGCCGCCCTTGTCGAGCAGCGTCGCCACCATCGTCGTCGTGGTGGTCTTGCCATGCGTCCCGGCGACGGCGACGTTCGACCGCAGCCGCATCAGCTCGGCCAGCATCTCGGCCCGGCGCACGACAGGAAGGCCGCGGCGGCGCGCCTCCTCCAGTTCCGGATTGCCCTTCTTGATCGCCGAGGAGATCACCACGACGGCGGCGTCGCCGACGTTTTCCGCCTTCTGCCCCTCGAAGAAGGTGGCGCCGAGGCCGACCAGCCGGTCGGTGATCTTCGAGGCCTTTGCATCCGAGCCCTGCACGGCATAGCCGAGCGTCATCAGCACCTCGGCGATGCCCGACATGCCGATGCCGCCGATGCCGACGAAATGGATCGGGCCGAGTTCTCCGGGCAGCTTGGTGGCGGCGTTCATCAGGTCTCTTTCACGGTCTGGGCCAGCGCCTCGACCATCTGCACGAGGCGAAGAGTGGCGTCGGGAACCCCGTGGGCGAGCGCGGCATGGGCCATCCGGATCGCCGCCCCGGGTTGGTCGAGGATCGCCGCGACATGGCCCGAGAGCGTCGCCGGGTCAAGCCGGGATTCCGGAATCAGGATGGCACCGCCGGCGGCGACGAGGCCGCGGGCATTGGCGGTCTGGTGGTCGTTCGCGGCGGCGGCGAAGGGCACGAGGATCGCCGGCCGGCCGATCACCGAGATGTCGGCCACCGAGGAGGCGCCGGAACGGGAGACGACGAGCTGCGCCTCGGAGAGCCGCCGCGGCACGTCCTCGAAGAAGGGGGCGACCTCGGCGCGGATGCCGGCCTGCGCATAGGCTGCGGTCACCCGCTCGATGTCCTCCGGCCGTGCCTGGTGGGCGACGCGGAGATTGGCGCGGAGCGGATCGGGCAGGAGCGCGAGCGCCCCGGGCACCACGTCGGAGAGGATGCGCGCGCCCTGGCTGCCGCCGATGACAAGCAGGCTCATCGGATAGTCGCCCGGCGGGATATAGGGCGCGCCGGCGCGTTCGAGCACGGCGGCGCGCACCGGGTTGCCGGTGTGGTGGCCCTCCACGCCTTCGGGCACGTCGGTCGGCCAGGTGCCGCAGGCGATGGCCTGGACGCGGGAGGCGAAGGCGCGGTTGACCCGGCCGAGGACGCCGTTCTGTTCGTGGATCATCCTCGGCACCTTCAGCATCACCGCGCCGGCGAGCGCCGGGATCGACGGGTAGCCGCCGAAGCCCACGACCACCGACGGCCGGTCGCGCCGCATCCCGGCAAGCGCGCCGACAACGCCGGCGGCGATGCGGAAGGGGACCAGAAGCCTCGCCGCCGTGCCGCCCCGCGCGAAGGTGGCGGAGGCCAGCGTCTCGACCGTGACCGCCTTCGGGAAGCCGCCGGCGTAGCGCGCGCCGCGCGCGTCGGTCGAAAGCTTCACCCGCCAGCTCCGCGCCACCATCGCCTCGGCCAGCGCCTGGGCGGGAAACATGTGCCCGCCGGTGCCGCCGGCGGCGATGAGAAGAAGCGGCGGCGCCATCAGCGGCCCCGCTTGAGCAGCACGTCCTCGATCCGGCCCTGCGGGCGGGCGCGGGTCAGCGCCAGAAGCATCCCGAGCGCGACGCCCGAGGCGATCACCGACGAGCCGCCGTAGCTGACGAAGGGAAGCGTCATCCCCTTCGCCGGCAAAAGCCGGACCGCGACCCCCATGTTGATCAGCGCCTGCACGCCGAAGGCCGCGGCAAGCCCGGTGCCGGCGATGCGGATGAACGGATCGCGTTCCTTCAGGAGCCGGAAGAGCGACATCGCGGTGATCGCGGCGTAGAGAAGGATGATCAGAAGGACGAGGACGAGGCCGTATTCCTCGGCCGCCACGGCGATGATGAAGTCGGTGTGCGCATCGGGCAGCGACCATTTCACCGTGCCCTGGCCGATGCCGACGCCGAAGAAGCCGCCTTCCTGGATTGCATTGGTGGCGTAGCCGATCTGGGTGCGCGGGTCGATCTCGGTCGAGAGGTAGCCGTCGATCCGGCGGGCGAAATGCTCCGACGCGTCATAGGCGAAAAGCCCGCCGGCGACGACGATGCCGCCGACAACCGACAGCAGCAGGATCGGCGCGCCGGCCACGAAATACATCACCCCCCAGGCGAAGAGGACAAGGCAGGCCTGGCCGAAATCGGGCTGGAGGGCGAGGAAGACGACGATCACCAGCGTGAGAACGAAGCTGTAGAGCCGCCCCGGCGGGCCGTTGATCTCCATCGCCGCCGACATCAGCCAGCCGGCCATGATGACGAAGCCGGGCTTGAGGAATTCCGAGGGCTGGAAAGAGCCGAAGCCCAGCGAATACCAGCGCACCGCGCCCTTGCCGAAATCGGTGCCGAAGACCGGCAGCAGCACCAGCGCGACGAAGGCGCCGAGGAAGCCGATCACCCCGATCCGCCGCACCGCCTCGGGCGACATCATCGAGATGACCAGCATCAGCCCGATCGCCAGCCCGCCGAAGACCACCTGGCGGGTGACGTAGTAGTAGGGGTCAAGCCCGTTCTTCTCGGCGAGCGGCACCGAAGCCGCGAGCGCGAGGAGAAGGCCGATGCCGAAGAGGACGAGGACGAAGGCGAGCGACCAGCGGTCGATCGTCCGCCACCAGCGCGGAAGCACCGGCTCTCCCGCCCGCAGGGGCACGGTGCCATAGACCATTTCCGTCATGGAAGACTGCCTTCACTGCCTCAGGTCGCCCGTTTGCCGGGTCTGGCGGCAAGTCTAGCGCGGAACCGGCCCCGGCGCCAGAACAGATTGGCCGCGGGGCACGGTCAGCGGCCGAGCGCCGCCTCGCACCGGCGCAGGCTTTCGGCGGGCCAGAAGAGCCTGCGGTCGTAGTAGTCCGGCACCGCGGGCACGCCTTCGGGGATCACATACCAGGGCAGTTTCGTCGAGGTGAAGATGTGGATGTCGGGCGGGCAGGCAGCGGGGTTCTCGAGCGTGCCGACGCGGACGAAGGCCAGCCTGCGGCCCGCGCCCGCGTAGTGCGACCAGAGTGCCACGCAGCAGTCGGGGCAGCGCAGGACGATCTGGCCCTTGCCGGAGGCGGAGGGGGTCGTCAGCTCCACCGGGTCGTCGGCGAGGATCTCGATCCGGTCGGTCTCGATCATCGCATTCAGCGCATGCGGCCCGCCGGTCTCGCGCTGGCACCAGGTGCAGTGGCAGGCATGCACGAAGAGCGGCCGGTCGGTCAGCCGGTAGCGGACGCGGCCGCAGGTGCAGTGGCCTTCCATCAGGTCCTGCCGCAGGGGGTCCATGCTCACGCCGGCAGCATCCAGACGGCGAGGAAGGGTGCCGTGCCGGAGCGCATCGCGTGGGTGATGCCGGGCGGGTTGTAGATCAGCCCGTCGGGGCCGGGATCGGTCCAGTCCATCCGGGTGTTCCACCATTCGCCCGGCGTCAGGGCAAGATAGACCTCCTCGGGCGGGTGGGAATGGTTTGGGTAAAGGGTGCCGGGCGCCATCAGGGTCGCGCCGATCTGGACGTCGTCGCGCAACTCGATCCCGCTCGGACCGAGCACCATCGCGTTGGCATGGGCGTCGCGGAAGGCCGGGTCGGTCGCCGAGGTGCGCGGCCGCCATTGCAGCCGGGGGGCGAGGGCGGCGAAGGCCCCGGCAACGACGCGGCGAAGCGCCGGCCGCCCGGCATCGCGGGCCACGGCGAGGGCATCGGGCAGGACCGCGCAGACGGCCTGAGGCAGCGCAGCGGCGGCCGAGGGTGCCCCGGTCAGGCGCCGGCAGCAGTCGAAGGCACGCAGGGCGGCGCTGCGTTCCTCGGACCCCTCGGGGGCACAGGCCATGACCGCAGCCTCGAGGACGCCAAGAAACTCCGCCACCGCGGGATCACGTCGGTCTTGCGTCTGCGCCATCGTCCTGCCTCCCTTGCGCCTGTTCCGCCAATGCCCGCACCCGGGCCGTGAAATCCTCGCCGCGTTTCTCGAAGTTCGGATACTGGTCGAACGAGGCCGCGGCGGGGGCGAGGAGCACGGTCTCGCCCGGCTCGGCCTCGGCCGCGGCGCGGGCCACCGCGCGGGCCATCGTCTCGCAGATCTCGTGCGGCAGGTCGCCCAGCGCCAGCGCGAAGTCGCGCGCCGAATGGCCGATCAGATAGGCCTTCACCACCGCGCCGAGGAAGGGCTTCAGCGCGGCGATGCCGCCTTCCTTGCCCAGCCCCCCGGCGATCCAGCGGATGCGCGGGAAGGCCTGGAGCGCCTTGGCGGCGCTGTCGACGTTGGTGGCCTTCGAGTCATTGACGAAGCGCACGCCGCCCCGTTCGGCAACGATCTGGCTGCGGTGGGGCAGCCCCTCGAACGACTGGAAAGCCTGTTCGATCAGCTTCGGCGGAACCGCGAGCGAGCGCGCGACGGCGTAGGCGGCGCAGGCGTTCTGGTGGTTGTGGGCGCCGGGCAGGCCGCGGACCTCGCGCAGGTCGATCGCGGCGACCTGGCGGCCCTTGCGCCATTCGGCAAGGAACCCCTTGCGGGCGAAGACCGTCCAACCTTCGCCTTCCAGCTTCGCGCCGGCGGAGATGCGGATCACCCGGTCGTCGGCCGGCCCCTCGGCCATCTGGTTGGCAAGAAAGCGCCCCTCGGCCTCGTCGACGCCGATCACCGCGCGGTCAGGGCCGCCTTCGGCGAAGAGCCGGCGCTTGGCGGCGAAATAGCCGCCGAGGCCCGCATGGCGGTCGAGGTGGTCGGGCGAGAGGTTGGTAAAGACGGCGATGTCGGGGGTCAGCGCACGGGCAAGCTCGGTCTGGTAGGAGCTGAGTTCCAGCACCACCACCTCGCCCGCCTGCGCGGGATCGAGGTCGAGCACGCCGCGGCCGATGTTGCCGGCCATCTGGGTGGGCCGTCCCGCGACCTTGAGGATATGGTGGATCAGCGCCGTGGTGGTGGACTTGCCGTTTGACCCGGTGATGGCGACGACCTTCGGCGTCACGTCCATCGCGTCCCAGTCGGGCGTCGCGAAGGAGCGGAAGAAGAGGCCGATGTCGTTGTCGACCGGCACCCCCGCCGCCATCGCCCGCGCGACCAGCCGGTTGGGCTCGGGGTAGAGATGCGGGATGCCCGGCGAGACAACGAGGCAGGCCGCCCCGTCCCAGGCGTTGGCACGGGTTAGGTCGGTCAGCGCGAATCCGGCAGCTTCGGCCTTGTCGCGGGCCTCGGGCGCGTCGTCCCAGAGGCAGGGCAGCGCGCCACCGGCCTGAAGCGCCCGCGCCGTGGCCAGCCCCGACCGGCCGAGCCCCAGCACGGCGACCCGTCTGCCCTCGAATCCCCGAACCGGAATCATCCCCTGCCCTTTTCGCCACGATCAGGCGGACAATGCCCGCTGCCACCGGCACGGGCAAGGCGCGCCGTCACCTCCGCGCAGACCGGCGGCGGGCAAGGTCGGCGAGAATCACCACGCCCGCGACAAGGACGGCTGCAATCGCCAGGTGGCGGTGGAGCGAGAGCTTCCCGAGCATCGCCTCGATCCCGTGGCTTGCACCGAACCCCAGCGCGGTAACGGCATGCGCCCAGACCGCCGCCGAGATAAGGTCAAGCACCAGATAGGTCAGGGGCGCAATTCCCGATGCGCCAAGCGCAAGGGCGCCAAGGGTCTTCATCCCGTAGATGAAGCGGACCCCGAGGCAGGACATTAGCGGCCTTTGCCCGAGCCGGGCCAGCGCCCTGTCTGCCAATGGCCGGGCGAGCAGCCGTCTTGCAAAGGGAATGCGCGCGGAATGGCGGCCGATGTGGAACATCGCCTGATCGACGGCGAAGGCACCGCCGGTTGCCGCAAGCGCCGCCGCCTCGTAGGGAAAGAGCCCGCGATGGGCGAGAACCCCGCCGATGAAGGCAACCGCCTCGCCCTCGACGATGGTCCCCGCGAAGATGGCGGGAAGCCCCCAGCTCGCCAGCAGGGTCTCAAGCGCCATGCTGCCCGGCACCGGCCGGCATGGCACCGGTCCGGTCAGGCATCGGCACGGTCCCGCTCTTCATCATCCACGGGTGCGGCGGCATCGTAGGCCGGTATCCGCACCACCGTCACGCTGCAGGGTGCCTCGGCCACAACCTGGCTCGACACCGAGCCGAGGAAGCGGCGGGTGCTGGAACTGCCGCGGGCGCCCATCAGGATGTGGTCGGCCTGGTTGTTGACGGCGTAGCCGATGATCACGGCCGCAGGGTCCGGCCCTTCGAGGATGGCGAAGGACACCTCCTCGTCGGAAAGCTCCAGACTCGCCGCCCAGGCGCGCAGCGCGACCAGCCGCGCGACATGGAGGTTCACGCCCTCGTCGTCGGTGGTCCTGTCGACCCCCAGGCGCGCGGTCTTGATGACGTTGACGCAGGCCACGCGGGCGTCGGGCTGGATGCGGCGGATGCGCTTCACGGCCTGCAGCAGGTGCTGGGCGAGCCCCTCCATCTCGGGCGCGAGATCGACCGCGACCAGAAGGATCGGCGCCTTGTCCATCTGCGCCTCGGCATTCGCCGGCGGCGGGCCGAACCCCTTCACCTTGCGCATCCGCCGCCAGCGGCGGAACACCTCGGCCGCACCGTCCTGCGCCAGCTTCCCGGCCCGGGCGGTCAGTTTCACCTGGGCAGGATGCTGCAGGTCGAAGAGCATCTGCGCGGCGGACTGGAAGCGATCCTTCGGATCGACCTCGAGCGCGCGGAGGATGATTTCCTGGAGCCAGGGCGGCAGGTCCGGGCTGATCGCGCGCGGCGGGACCGGATCGCGCCAGAGCCGCTTGCGCACGCCCCTGAGCGTCTGCGGCTCTCCCCACGGCTGGCGGCCGGTCGCGTATTCGTAAAGCATGGCGCCCACCGCGAAGATGTCGCTGCGCAGGTCGTCGCGGACGCGCAGATATTGCTCGGGCGCGATATAGGGAAAGGTTCCCATCGGGATCCGGAATTCCTCGGCCAGGAGGTCGGGAAGATGGTCGTGCCGCGCCAGGCCGAAATCGACGAAGACCACCTCGCCGGTGTCGCGCATCAGGAGGTTGGCGGGCTTGAGGTCGAGGTGGATGACGTGCTGCTTGTGCAGCTCGTGCAGCGCGCCGGCGATGCGGACGGCCAGCGCCACCACCGTATCGGCCGGCGCCGGCGCCGACCTGAACAGCGTCAGGAAGGATCCGCCCGGGATACGCTCGGTGACGATATAGGGCATCGTCGCGAAATCTCCCTCTGCCACGACGCGCGGCACATGCGGGCCGGTGAGCCGCGGCATGATCATCTGCTCGACCTCGAAGCCGACGATCGTCGGGGCATCGTAGCCGTCGAGGATCGTCGGCACCTTCATCACCAGGGGCGTGCGGTGAAGCGGATGGGTGACGTCCCAGATCGTCGCGAAGCCGCCCTTGTGAAGGCATTCGCCAAGCGTGAACCCGTCGATCTGAAGCCCGTTGTGTGGCCGGATGCGCATCGGTCAGCTCCCGTTCAGCAGTCTGAGGGCAAGCGGTTCGGGCAGGCCCGCGGCGCGCAGCTTGGCCGCCGCCGCCGCCCGGTCGTAGGCCACGCGGTGAAACGTCAGGTCGTTCGCCGCGGTGTCGAGGATCGCATAGGCGGCCTCGGGCACCCCGTCGCGGGGCTGCCCGACTGCGCCGATGACCGCAAGCCAGCGGCGCGAGCGGATCAGCGGCACCGGCCGGCCGGTGGTGATCCGCTGCGACTGGACGCGGTTGGTCATGTCGCAACTGTAGATCGCGGGCACATGGACATGGCCGCAGAGGATGACGCGCGCCTTGGAGGCGGCGAAGCTCGGCCAGGCGGAGCGCTCGCCGGTGATGTAGATCCAGTCCTGCGGATGGTCGGCGCTGGCATGGACGAACTGGATGTCGGCCTCGCAGGCGGTCAGCGGCAGCGCCGCGAGGAACGCCTTCTGCGCCGCCGAAAGCTGCGGCCGGGTCCAGTCGATGGCGGCCCGGGCGATGGCGTTCATCGCCCCGTCGGGTCGGTCGACCGCCGCATCGTGGTTGCCCTGAAGGACGATCGCGCCCTTCGCGGCCAGGTCCGCCACGCGGTCGGCGCACCAGGCCGGATCGGCGCCATAGCCGACGATGTCGCCGAGCACGACGATCCGGTCGGCCCGGCGCCCGGCGAGATCGCGCAGCACCGCCTCGAGGGCCTCGCGGTTGGCGTGAATGTCGGTCAATAGCGCGTAGCGTGCCACCCATGCCCCTCCTCCGGGCGCCGGGCCGCACGCGACGCATTGGCGCGCGGCCTCGCCGTGACCGGCATGGCCACGATCCGTCTCACCGCCGCCCCGCGCGCCGGGCGGCCGGTGCAGGCTGGCAGCGGATTCGGCCCGCGTCAACGCAGCTTCAGCGTCGCCAGGCCGATCAGCGCAAGAATGAGCGAGATGATCCAGAAGCGGATCACGATCTGCGGCTCGGCCCAGCCCTTCTTCTCGAAATGGTGGTGGATCGGCGCCATCAGGAAGACGCGCTTGCCGGTGCGCTTGAAATAGCCGACCTGGATGATGACGCTGAGCGCCTCGACCACGAAAAGGCCGCCGACGATCGCCAGCACGATCTCGTGCTTGGTCACCCCCGCGTGGGCGCCGAGCGCGCCGCCGAGCGCCAGCGAGCCGGTGTCGCCCATGAAGACGGCGGCAGGCGGCGCGTTGTACCAGAGAAACCCGAGCCCGCCGCCGATCAGCGCGGCGGTGAAGATCAGGATCTCGCCGGTGCCGGGCACGTAGTGGACGCCGAGGTATTCGGTGAAGTCGCTCCGGCCCACGGCATAGGCGATGATGCCGAGCGTGCCGGCGGCGATCATCACCGGCATGATCGCGAGGCCGTCGAGCCCGTCGGTCAGGTTCACGGCGTTCGCCGCCCCCACGACGACGACCATCGCGAAGGGCACGAAGAACCAGCCGAGATTGAAAAGCGCGTTCTTGAAGATCGGGAAGGCGAGCTGGTTCGTCAGTTCGGCGGGATGCGCCCAGGCGGCAAGCCCGCCCGCAAGCGCCGCGATCAGAAGCCCCAGCAGGAACCGCACCCGCGAGGACACGCCCTTGGTGTTCTGCCTGGTGACCTTGGCATAGTCGTCGGCGAAGCCGATCAGGCCGAAGCCGTAGGTCACGAAGAGCACGATCCAGATATAGGGGTTGTCGAGCCGCGCCCAGAGCAGCGTCGAGACGAGGATCGCCGAGAGGATCAGCAGCCCCCCCATGGTCGGCGTGCCGGCCTTGGCGAAATGGCTCTGCGGCCCGTCGTCGCGGATCGGCTGGCCCTTGCCCTGGCGGCGGCGCAGAAGGTCGATCAGCGGCCGGCCGAAGAGAAAGCCGAAGACGAGCGCGGTAAAGAACGCGGCGCCGGCGCGGAAAGTGATGTAGCGGAAGAGGTTGAAGACGTCGCCGCCCTCGGCCAGTCCCGACAGCCAGTAAAGCATTACTCCGTCCCCCGCGCTTCGGCCGCGCCCGGTTGCCCGAGTTTCCTCAGGGCGTCAACCACGAGACTGACCTTCGAGCCTTTCGAGCCCTTGACGAGCAGAACGTCGCCGGCATCGGCGATCTGATGGGCGCGGGCGGCAAGTTCGGGCGCGGTTTCGTGCCATTCGCCGCGCCTGGCCTGCGGCAGCCGGTCCCAGAGGGCGCGCATCTTCGGACCGACGCAGTGGACGAGGTGGATGCGCGCCATCGCCGGGTGGCCCGCGATGGCGCGGTGCAGCTCGGCCTCGGTCGGGCCGAGTTCCAGCATGTCGCCGAGGACGGCGATGCGCCGGCCGCTTCTGATGCGGCCGATGCCGTCGCGCGGCTCGGTCGCACCGAGCAGGTCGAGCGCGGCCTCCATCGAGGCGGGGTTGGCATTGAAGGCGTCGTCGATCAGGTCGAAATACTGGGCGTCGTCGACGATGTCCATGTAGATGCGCTCGCGCCGGCCCCGCCCGGCGGGCGGGCACCACTGGCCGATGTCGCAGGCGGCGACGGCCGGGTCCGCCCCCACCGCCTCGGCGACGGCGAGGACGCCCAGCGCGTTCGCCGCGAAATGCCGGCCCGCGGTCTGCACCTTGAAGAGCAGGGGCGCACCGTGGCGGGCGGCGCGCACGATGGTCGCATCCTGGGCGATGGTGACGTCGAGGATGCGGTAGTCGTCGCCGGGGTCCGTCCCGAAACGCAGGGTCCGTGCCGCCCGGGCCGCCGCCGCTTCGGCGAGGATCGGCGTCACCGCGAGGCCTGAGGGGATGACGGCGATGCCGCCCGGCTCCAGCGCGTCGAAGATCGCGGCTTTCTCGCGGGCGATGCCCTCGAGGCTGTCGAAAGCCTCCAGATGCGCGGGGGCGACGGTGGTGATCATCGCCACGTGCGGCCGGGCGAGGCGGGCGAGCGGCGCGATCTCTCCGGGGTGGTTCATGCCGATCTCGACCACGGCGAAATCGGTCTCCGCCGGCAGCCGGGCGAGCGTGACCGGCACGCCCCAGTGGTTGTTGAAGCTCGCTTCGGCGGCGTGCACCCGGCCCTGCCCGGCCAGCACCGTGCGCAGCATCTCCTTGGTGGAGGTCTTGCCGACCGAGCCGGTGACGGCGATCACCTTCGCCCGGCTCCGCGCCCGGCCCGCCTGCCCGAGCGCGGTGAGTGCCTCCAGCACGTCGGGCACGACCAGCAGCGGATCGGCCCCCGAGCAGCCCTCGGGAATGCGCGAGACGAGTGCGGCGGCCGCCCCCCCGTCGAGCGCGGCGCGGACGAAATCATGGCCGTCGCGCAGGTCCTTCAGCGCCACGAACAGATCGCCGGGTGCGAGGTTGCGGGTGTCGATGGAAATCCCTTCCGCCGCAAAGGCTTGCGTCGCCCGCCCGCCGGTCGCGGCAGCAATTTCGGCAGAGGTCCAGAGCGCGGTCATATCCGCCCTTCCAGCGCCGCCACGGCGACCGAAGCCTGTTCGGCGTCGTCGAAGGGATAGATGTCGGTGCCGATGATCTGGCCGGTCTCGTGGCCCTTTCCGGCGACGAGAAGGGCGTCGCCGGGGCCGAGCGCATCAACGCCGCGCAGGATCGCCTCGGCGCGGTCGGCGACCTCGGTGGCCTCGGGACAGCCCGCCATCACTTCGGCGCGGATCGCGGCGGGGTCTTCGGAGCGGGGATTGTCGTCGGTGACGATGACCACATCGGCATGTTTCGCCGCGACCTCGCCCATCAGCGGCCGTTTCAGCCGGTCGCGGTCGCCGCCGGCGCCGAAGACGACGACGATGCGGCCCATGACATGGGGGCGGAGCGACTGGAGCGCCGAGGCGAGCGCGCCTGGCTTGTGGGAATAGTCGACAAACACCGTCGCGCCGTTGTCGCGCTTGGCGGCAAGCTCCATCCGGCCGCGCACCGTGGCCAGGCCGTGAAGGGTGGCGATGATCGCGTCCGGCGCATCGCCCGCGGCGATCGCCAGCCCCGCCGCCGCCAGCACGTTCTCGGCCTGGAATCCGCCGATGAGGGCGAGGCGCACCAGATGCGGGCGCCCCTCGTGGGTGAAGCGCAGATCCTGCCCGGTGGCGTCGAAGCGCTGCGCGGTGATGCAGAGATCGGCCGCCGGATCGCGGCCCACGGTCAGGAGCCGCTGGCCCCTGCCCCGGGCGATCGCCAGCATCTCGCGGCCGCGCGGATCGTCGATGTTGATGACGGCGGTCGCGTCCTCGGGCAGGACGCGGGCGAAAAGTCCGGCCTTGGCGGCGAAATACTCGTCGAAGTTCGCGTGGTAGTCGAGATGGTCCTGGCTGAAGTTGGTGAAGGCCGCAGCCGCGAGCCGCACCCCGTCGAGCCGGCCCTGGTCGAGCCCGTGGGACGAGGCCTCCATCGCCGCATGGGTGATGCCGGCCTCGGCCATGTCGCGGAGCACGCGGTGGAGCGTGATCGGCTCGGGCGTGGTGTGGGCGAGCGGCGCGGTGAAATCGCCCAGGACGCCCATCGTGCCGAGGTTCGCGGCCTGATGGCCGAGCGCCTGCCAGATCTGGCGGGTGAAGGTGGCGACCGAGGTCTTGCCGGAGGTGCCGGTGACGGCGACCACGGTGCCGGGCTGGCGGCCGAACCACAGCGCCGCGGTATAGGCGAGCACCTGGCGGGGGTCCTCCACCACGATCAGCGCGGCGTCGGAGGCGGCGAGTTCGGCCGTGGCGATCTCGGCCCCCGCGCGGTCGGTCAGGATCGCCGCCGCCTCCATCCTCAGCGCATAGCGGATGAACGCGGCCCCGTGCATCCTGGTGCCCGGCAGCGCGGCGAAGAGATGGCCGGGCTTCACCTGGCGGCTGTCCGCCGACAGGCCGGTGATGCGCGCCTCGCGCCCGCCCTGGGCCCTGAGACCCAGTTCGGAGAGCGATTTCACTTCGTCGGCCATCCGGCTCCCCGATCCTGCTCGTCAGTTGCGCCCGTCAGTTTCGGACGCGTATTACCCCGGCCTCGGCCACCGGTTCAAGCTCGGGCCGGAGCCCGAGGAGCGGCGCCGCGCGGCGGATGATCTCGGCGCCGACCGGCACCGCCGTCCAGCCCGCGGTGCGACGCGGCTCGGTACCCGAGGTTTCCACCGGCTCGTCGAGCGAGACGACGAGGACGTATTTCGGATCCGACATCGGGAAGACTGCGGCGAAGGTCGCCACCACCTTGTCCTTGTAATAGCCCCCGCCGTTCGGCTTCGGCTTGTCGGCGGTGCCGGTCTTGCCGCCGACCTCGTAGCCCTGAACGTCGCCGAAGGTGGCGGTGCCGCGCTGGACCACCTGGCGCAGCAGGCTGCGGATGATCGCCGAGGTCTGCTCGCTGATCACCCGTTGCCCCGGCGCCGCGTTCGGCCGGCGCAAGAGCGTCGGCGCGACGCGGGTGCCGCCGTTGACCATCGCCGCATAGGCCGCCGCGAGATGCAGCGGGCTTGCCGCGACGCCGTGGCCGTAGGAGACGGTCATGGTGGTGATCTCGGGCCATTTCGCCGGCCTGAGCGGCTTCGCGCCCGGCGCCTCGACCAGTTCCACCGGCGTGGCGTCGAAAAGACCGAGCTTGCCGAGGAAGTCCTGCTGGCGGGTGCCGCCGATCATCTGGGCGACATGGGCGGTGCCGATGTTCGACGACTTGACGATCACGTCGGTGACGGAAAGCTGCGGCCCGTAGTTGTGGAAGTCGCGGATGCGGAACTTGCCCCAGACCAGCGGCCCCTTGGTCTCCACCATCGTCTCGGGCGCGACGAGGCCGAGGTCGAGGGCCTGGGCGATGGCGAAGATCTTGAAGGTCGAGCCAAGCTCGTAGACCCCCTGCACCGCGCGGTTGAAGAGCGGGCTGTCGGACGGGTCACCCTTGGTCAGGGCGGCGGGGCGGGTGTTGGGATCGAAATCCGGCAGCGAGGCAATGGCGACGATCTCGCCCGACTTCGCATCCATCAGCACCGCCGCCGCGCCCTTGGCATTCATCAGCTTCATGCCGCCATAAAGCACGTCCTCGACCGTCGACTGGATGGTGAGGTCGAGCGAAAGCTGCAAGGGCGCGCCGCCGTTGGCCGGATCGCGGAGCCAGCCGTCGAAGGTCTTCTCGATCCCGGCGGTGCCGACGACCTCGGCCGAGGAAACGCCCTCGCGGCCGAAGCTGGCGCCGCCGAGGACATGGGCGGCAATCGCGCCGTTGGGGTAAAGCCGCATCTCGCGCGGGCCGAAGAGAAGCCCGGGGTCGCCGATCTCGTGCACGCGCTGCATCTGTTCGGGCGAAATCTTCTTCTTCAGCCAGATGAACTTGCGGGTTCCGGTGAAATCCTTCTTCATCCGCGCGACATCGAGGTCGGGGAAGATCGCGGCCAGCTTCATGGCGCTGCCCACCGGGTCCACCATCATCTGCGGCTGGGCATAGAGCGAATGCGTCACCAGGTTGGTGGCAAGGATGCGGCCCTCGCGGTCGGTGATGTCGGCGCGTTGCGCGACAATCGAGGCGCCGCCCGCCGCGGCCGCGGGCTCGACCGGGTCGGTCGAGGCCAGGACACCCATCTCGAAGCCGACGGCGCCGAAGGCCAGAAGGAACGCAGCACCGAGCATCACAAGCCTGCCCTCGGCCCGCGCACGGGCGCTGTCGCGCATCGCCTCGTGGCGGATGCGGATGTTCTCGCGCTCGATCACATCCGGATTCTCGCCGCGGGACCGGGCCGAGAGGATGCGGGCAAGGGGGCGCAGCGGCGTGCGGATCATGGCTCGGTTCCGTTGGCTGCGCCATTCAGCGCAATCGTGTCGACGGGTTCGGTGATCGGCGGCAGGGCCACAGCGGGATAGCTGACCGCCGCGACTGTGCCGAACTGGCGCGGCTCCAGCGGCAGAAGGCCGAGCCGCTCGAAATTGATGTCGGCAAGCTCGCGCAGCCGGTCGGGCCGGTTGAGATAGGCCCATTCGGCGTTGAGCACGCTCAGCGCCTCGCGCATCTCGCCGATCTCGGCCTGAAGGCGCCTGACCTCGGAAAGCTCTGCCTGCGTGCGGTAGTTCTCGCGGTAGGCCCAGAAGCCGAGGCCGACGACGGCGAAGGCGGAAAGGACGAGGATCAGGCTGCGCATCAGCGATGTTCCTTGAGCGCGGGTCTGGGGAGGCCGAGGCTTGCGCGCGGCGCCTCGCCGGCGGGGGCTTCGGTCCGGATGCCGACGCGGAGCTTGGCGGAGCGGGCGCGCGGATTGGCGGCCAGTTCGCCTGCGTCGGCGGCGACGGCGCGGCGGGTGAGCATGCGGAAGGCGGGCGCTTCGGCCGCGCGTTCGGGGGCGTGGCGACTTCCCTGCCCCTCGGCGCCCGAGCGGAGCTGGAAGAAGCGCTTGACGACGCGGTCCTCGAGCGAGTGGAAGGTGACGACGGCGAGCCTGCCGCCCGGCTTCAGCGCCCGTTCGGCGGCGGCAAGACCTTCGGCCAGTTGCCCGAACTCGTCGTTCACGGCGATGCGGATCGCCTGGAAGCTGCGGGTTGCCGGGTGGCTCTGCCCCGGTTTCTGGCGCGGCAGGCAGCGTTCGATGACGGCGGCAAGCTGGAGCGTGCGCGCAAGGGGCCGGGCGGCGACGATGGCGCGGGCGATCCGGCGGGCGGCACGCTCCTCGCCGTAGTGGAAGAGGATGTCGGCGATCTCGGCCTCCGCCGCCTCGTTGACGAGGTCGGCGGCGGTCGGGCCTTCGTCGCCCATCCGCATGTCGAGGGGGCCGTCCTTCTGGAAGGAAAAGCCGCGCTCGGCCTGGTCGAGCTGCATCGAGGAGACGCCGAGGTCGAGCACCACGCCATCGACGGGTTCGCCGGCGATCCGGTCGAGATCGGAGAAGGTGCCGCGGACCAGTGTCAGCCGGTCGCCGTAGCCGCCCGCCCAGCCCTCGGCCAGGCGGAAGACGGCGGGATCACGGTCGATGCCGATGACCCGGTCGGCGCCCGCATCCAGCAGGCCCCGCGCATAGCCGCCGGCGCCGAAGGTGCCGTCGATCCAGAGCCCGGAGACCGGCCCGACGGCACGGAGGAGCGGCCCGAGCAGGACCGGGACATGCGGGGCGGGATCGGCGGTGCGGGCGGCGGCAGCGGCCATCTTTCAGCCCTTCGGCGGCAGGGCGGGCAGGAGGCTTCGGGGATCGAAGTCCTCGGGATAGCGGTCGGCGAGCCGGGCGCTGCGGCGGGCGGCCTTCGCCTCGTAGGTCGCGGGGTTCCAGATGCGGAAATAATCGCCGGCCGAGATGAAGAAGGCTTCGGACTTCAGCCCGATCTTGTCGCGGTGTTTCTGCGGGATGGTCAGCCGCCCGTCGTCGTCGACCTGGGCCTCGAAAGACTGGCCATACAACAGTTCCTCGTTCATCAGCCGTTCGGGCGAGCCGCGCTGCATCAGCGCAATCTGCGCGTCCATCTCGTGCACGGCTTCCATCGAATAGACGTCGAGCCAGTCCTGGCTTTCGGGTCCGTAGACGATGACGATGTTGGGGCGGAGGCCTTCCTTCCAGTCGGGATCGGCGGCTTCGATCACGCGGCGGAACGGCGCCGGGATGGAGACGCGGCCTTTCGCGTCCACCTTGAACGTGTCGGAACCTCTGAACCTGCGTGCCAAGGGCGCGCGCTCCCTGCCTGTCCCCTCCCCCGGGTGTCACCGC
>JAUQYB010000047.1 GCA_030837825.1 Albidovulum sp. | reverse complement strand
CGAGCGCGGCGAGACCGACAAGGCCTATGACTGGGTGACCAAGTTCGAGGAGGCCTCGGGCTGCAAGGTCAACATCAAGACCGCCAACACCTCCGACGAGATGGTGGCGCTGATGAACGAGGGCGGCTTCGACCTTGTCACCGCCTCGGGCGATGCCTCGCTGAGGCTGGTCGCGGGCAAGCGGGTGCAGCCGGTCAACGTGGATCTGATCCCGTCCTGGAAGAACGTCGACGACCGGCTGAAGGACGCGCCTTGGTTCACCGTCGATGGCGTCCACTACGGCGTGCCCTACCAGTGGGGCCCGAACGTGCTGATGTACAATACGACCGTCTTCCCCGAGGCGCCGAAGAGCTGGTCGGTGGTGTTCGAGGAACAGACCCTGCCCGACGGCAAGTCGAACAAGGGCCGCGTGCAGGCCTATGACGGGCCGATCCACATCGCCGACGCGGCGCAATACCTGATGGCGCACAAGCCCGAGCTTGGCATCACCAACCCCTATGAGCTGAACGAGGATCAATACAAGGCCGCGCTCGACCTGCTGCGCCAGCAGCGCCAGCTCGTCGGCCGCTACTGGCATGACGCGATGATCCAGATCGACGACTTCAAGAACGAAGGCGTCGTCGTCTCCGGCACCTGGCCGTTCCAGGTGAACCTGCTGAAGGCGGAAGGCCAGCCGGTGGCCTCGACAATTCCCGAAGAGGGCGCAACCGGCTGGGCAGACACGACTATGATGCACGCCGAGGCGCCGCATCCGAACTGCGCCTACAAGTGGATGGAGCACACGCTCAGCTCCAACCTCCAGTCCGACCTTTCGGTCTGGTTCGGCTCCAACCCGGTGACGCCGGCCTCCTGCACCGACGGCTCGGGCCAGCAGACGGCCGAGGGCTGCACGGCGAACGGCATGGACGACTTCGACAAGATCCGCTTCTGGACCACGCCGGTCGCCAACTGCTCGCAAGGTGAAGGCGCCTGCGTGCCCTACTATCGCTGGGTGTCGGACTACATCGGCGTGATCGGCGGGCGCTGATCGTCAACCCGCAGGATGGGCATTGTTGCCCATCCTGCCCGTCCGGCCGGCTGGGCACCCGCCACCGGCAGGCAGGCTTTTGTCCGGACCCCGCCATGACCGCAGCCGTCGAATTCCAGACCGTCAGCCGCCATTTCGGCGCTGTCCGCGCGGTGGACGGCGTCGACCTTTCGATCGCCGAAGGGTCGTTCTTCGCCATGCTGGGCCCCTCAGGCTCCGGCAAGACGACCTGCCTCAGGCTCATCTCGGGGTTCGAGATGCCGACCTCCGGCACGGTGCGCATCTTCGGCCAGGACATGGGCACGGTGCCGCCCAACCGGCGGCAGGTGAACACCGTCTTTCAGGACTATGCGCTGTTTCCGCACATGTCGGTGCGCGACAACGTGGCCTACGGGTTGATGGTGAAGGGCATCGACCGGCGCACCCGCCTGGCGAAGGCCGAGGAGCTTCTGGCGCTGGTGAAGCTCGACGGGTTCGGCGAACGCAAGCCCGCGCAACTGTCGGGCGGCCAGCGGCAGCGCGTGGCGCTGGCGCGCGCGCTGGTCAACGAACCGCGCGTGCTCCTGCTCGACGAACCCCACGGCGCGCTCGACCTCAAGCTCCGCGAGGCGATGCAGGACGAGTTGAAGTCCCTCCAGCAACGCCTTGGAATCACGTTCGTTTTCGTGACCCACGACCAAGGCGAGGCGCTCAGCATGGCCGACCGGGTGGCGGTCTTCAACGAAGGCCGGGTGGCGCAGGTGGGCACGCCGGCGGAGATCTACGAACGCCCTGCGACCCGTTTCGTGGCGGATTTCGTCGGCTCGTCGAACGTGCTCGCGCCCGAGGTGACCGCGGCGCTCGGCGGACCGCGGGCCTGGGCGAGCCTCAGGCCCGAGGCGATCCGGCTCGTCCCCGGGGGCCGGGTTCGCGGCACCGTCACCGGCGCGCGCTACCTCGGCGCGGGCACGCGGCTGCATGTCCGGGCCGAGGCGCTGCGGCAGTCCGGCGCGCCCTCCGGCCCGGAGGAAGGCGGGATCGCGGTGCTGGTTCCGGCCGGGGTTGCGGTTCCCGAGATCGGGGCAGAGATCGCGCTCGACTGGGACACGGCCGCGCTTCACGTGATGGAGAAGGGGGCATGAGCGGCGCCGCCGATCCCGCGCGGGGGCCTGGCGACCGGCTGACCGGGCTCTTCTGGCGCAGGCCGGGGCTTCTGACCGCGCTTCTCCTCCTGCCGCCGCTTCTCTGGCTCGGCGTCGTCTATATCGGCTCGCTCGCCGCGCTCCTGCTCCAGAGCTTCTATTCGATCGACCAGTTCTCCGGCCTCGTGGTGCCGGAATTCACGCTCAGGACCTATGCCGAGCTGCTGATCCCGTCGAACTTCGACATCATCCTGCGCACCGTGGCGATGGCGGCGGCGGTGACGCTCGCCTCGGCCGTCCTGGCCTTCCCGATCGCCTTCTTCGCCGCGCGCTATGCGAAGGGGCGGTGGAAGGCGGTCTTCTACCTGGGGATCATGCTGCCGCTGTGGTCGAGCTACCTGGTCAAGGTCTATGCCTGGAAGCTGATCCTCGCCAAGGAAGGGATCGTCACCTGGGCGGCCGAGGGGATCGGGGCCGGCAACCTCCTGAACGCGGTGCTGGCACTGCCGGTGATCGGCGGCAACTCGCTGTCGACGAGCTATATCGGCACCTTCCTCGTCTTCCTCTACGTGTGGCTGCCCTACATGATCCTGCCGATGCAGGCGGCGCTGGAACGGGTGCCGGCCTCGATGCTGGAAGCCTCGGCCGACCTCGGCGCCGGCGGCTGGCGAACACTGCGGAGCGTGATCCTGCCGCTGGCGCTGCCGGGGGTGGTGGCCGGGTCGATCTTCACCTTCTCGCTGACGCTCGGCGACTACATCATTCCCCAGATCGTCGGGTCGAGCCGGTTCTTCATCGGCCAAGCGGTCTATTCGCTGCAAGGGACGGCCGGGAACATCCCGCTCGCCGCCGCCTTCGCGGTGGTGCCGATCGTCATCATGCTGGTCTACCTGACCGTGGCGCGGAAGATGGGGGCCTTCGATGCCCTCTGACGCCCGCCCGCCTTTGGCCCTCACGCTCGCCGCGATCGGCGGGCTTCTGTTCCTGCACCTGCCGATCGTGCTGATCTTCCTCTACGCCTTCACCACCGAGGACCGCAGCTACCAGTTCCCGCCGCCGGGGCTGACGGGGAAATGGTTCGCCGTCGCCTGGAACCGCGAGGACATCTGGCCGCCGCTCTGGCTCTCGCTCCGGGTCGCGGCCATCTCCTCGGGCCTGGCGCTGGTGCTCGGCACGCTCTGCGCCGCGGCGATGGCGCGGGCGCGGTTCTTCGGGCGCGACGCGATCTCGCTTCTGGTCGTGCTGCCGATCGCGCTTCCCGGGATCATCACCGGCATGTCGTTGCGGTCGGCCTTCGCCATCGGCGACATCCCGTTTTCCACCTTCACCATCGTGCTCGGCCACGCCACCTTCTGCGTCGTCATCGTCTACAACAACGCGGTGGCCCGGTTCCGCCGGCTCGGTGCCTCGATGCTGGAGGCTTCGGCCGACCTCGGCGCGAATTCGTTCCAGACCTTCCGGCACGTGATCCTGCCCAACCTCGGCTCGGCGCTGCTGGCGGGCGGGATGCTCGCCTTCGCGCTCAGCTTCGACGAGGTGATCGTCACCACCTTCACCGCGGGCCAGCAGTCCACCCTGCCGATCTGGATGCTGAACGAGCTTGTCCGGCCCCGCCAGCGGCCGGTGACCAACGTCGTGGCGATCGTCGTCTTCGCGGCGACCTTCCTGCCGATCCTCGCAGCCTACACCCTCACCCGCGGGGCCGAAGAGACCGCGGGCGGGGGCAAATGAAAGGGAGAATCCCATGACCATGCGCTTCGACACCGAGCTTCTGATCGGCGGCGCCTTCGAGGCGGGGCAGGAGCCGGGCGAAAAGGTGCTGAACCCGCGGACCGGCGCGCTGATCCTTGATCTGGCCGAGGCATCGACCGATCAGGTGGACCGCGCCGTCGGTGCGGCGCGGGCCGCCTTCGACGGCTGGTCGCGGACCACGCCGGCCGAACGGTCGGCGGCGCTGCTGGCGATCGCCGACCGGATCGAGGCCGAGGCCGACGCCTTCGCCGCGCTCGAGGCGCTGAACTGCGGCAAGCCGATCAACGCCGCGCGGGGCGACGAGATCCCCGCCATCGTCGACTGCTTCCGCTTCTTCGCCGGTGCGGTGCGCTGCCAGCACGGCGCGATCGCCGGGGAATACCTGGCCGGCCACACCTCGATGATCCGCCGCGATGCGGTCGGCGTCGTCGCCTCGATCGCGCCCTGGAACTATCCCCTGATGATGATGGCGTGGAAGCTGGCGCCGGCCATCGGCGGCGGCAACACGGTGGTCTTCAAGCCCTCGGAGCAGACCCCGCTGACGGCGCTGAAGCTCGCCCGCATCCTTGCCGACCTGCTGCCTGCGGGCGTGGTCAACGTCCTGCCCGGGCGCGGCGAGACGGTGGGCAGCCATCTCATCCGTCACCCGGGCGTCGACATGATCTCGCTGACCGGCGATGTGGCGACCGGCAAGAAGATGCTCGATGCCGCGGCGCGGACGGTGAAGCGAACGCATCTGGAACTCGGCGGCAAGGCACCGGTCGTGGTCTTCGACGACGCCGACGTGGCCGAGGTGGTCGAGGGGCTCCGGGCCTTCGGCTACTATAACGCCGGGCAGGACTGCACCGCGGCCTGCCGCATCTACGCCGGCAGGAAGGTCTACGACAGCCTCGTGGCCGACCTCACCGCGGCCGTCGCCACCATCCAGCTTGGCAACGAGGACGATACCACCAACGAGATCGGGCCGCTGATCTCGCTCCGCCAGCGCGACAGGGTGGCGAGTTTCGTCGAACGCGCCCGCGAGCAGAACCACATCGAGGTCACCACCGGCGGCGAGGCGATCGGGCAGGGCGGCTTCTACTACCGCCCGACCGTGGTCGCCGGGGCGAAGCAGTCCGACGAGATCGTCCGGCGCGAGGTCTTCGGCCCCGTCGTCTCGGTCACGCCCTTCTCCGATGTCGATCAGGCGGTGGACTGGGCCAACGACAGCGACTACGGCCTCGCCTCCTCGGTCTGGACCAGGGACGTGGGCCGGGCGATGGCGACGGCGGCGCGGCTGCGCTACGGCTGCACCTGGATCAACACCCATTTCATGCTGGTGAACGAGATGCCGCACGGCGGCCTGAAGCAGTCCGGCTACGGCAAGGACCTGAGCGCCTATGCGCTGGAGGACTACACCGTGGTGCGCCACGTCATGGTGAAGCACGGCTGAGACGGCCGGGCGGGGGCGGATGGCCCCTTCGCCTCCCCTCTCGCCCGGGCGGCCAGCCCGGGCGGCTCACCCCGCCGCCGCAATCGCCCCGGCGATGATCGCCGGCACCCGCGGATCGGCGCCCAGCGGCGGCAGCGTCACCCCCGCGAAGCCCGCTGCATGGAGCGCGGCGGGGATGTCCTCCTCGACATGGCCCCAGCGGGCGACGAACAGCGGCAGGCAGAGCGACTGCGCCCCCGCGCCCTCGGCCACCTCGACCAGCTCGGGCGCTTCCTCGATGAAGCCAAGGCGGTTCTCGGCGAAGCCGAGGCGCAGCGCGATGGCGGACTGGAACGCCCGGGCCGCGTCGGCGGGGTAGGGGCTGCGGCCCGATCCGTGGGCGGCGAGCACGAGCGTCGTATCGGCGGCGGCCCAGCCCTGCGCGGCGAGCGCCTCCTCGAGGACCGACACCGCCAGAGCCGCGGTTTCCGGCAGAAGGCCGAAGGGCCGCAGCAGGCGGGGCCGCTGCGCCCCGGCCTCGGCCAGCGCGCGCGGCAGGAGGGTGCGGATGAACCAGCCATCGGCCATGAAGAACGGGAAGACCGCTGGCGCCTCGAGCCCCCGGAGCGCGACCCGGAGCGCGTCGGGCGCGGCCAGCGTCGCGGCGCGGATCTCCCATCCCGGCAGGTGCCCGCCCACGCGCGCGGCAAGGGCGTGCATCTCCGCCTCGGGCGGCAGCGGATCGGACGGCTGGCCGTGGGCGACGATGACGGCGGAAGGGCTCATGGCCGGAGCCTAGACCATCTGCCGGCGCGCGCAAGGGAGGCCGGGACCGCTTCCCATTCCGCGCGGAACGCGACAGGATGCGGCCATCCGAGGAGAGGGAATATCCATGCGCAAGGTCACGATTGCGGTCAGCCAGTTCGCCTGCACCTGGAATCTGCCGGCGAACCTCGACCGGGCCGAGGCGCTGGTGCGCCGGGCCGCCGCCGGGGGGGCGCAAGTGATCCTGTTGCAGGAACTGTTCGCCACCCCCTATTTCTGCATCACCGAAGAGCCGCGCCACCTCGCGCTGGCCGAGCCGATGGCGGGGCACCGGGTCGTCGCGCGCTTCGCGGCGCTTGCGCGCGAGCTGGGCGTCGTCCTGCCGGTCTCGGTCTTCGAACGCGCGGGCGAGGCGCATTTCAACGCGCTGGCGATGGTCGATGCCGATGGACGCGTCCTCGGCAGCTACCGCAAGAGCCATATCCCGCAAGGCCCCGGCTACGAGGAGAAGTACTACTTCACCCCCGGCGACACCGGCTTCCGTGTCTGGGACACCGCCTTCGGCCGCGTCGGCGTCGGCATCTGCTGGGACCAGTGGTTCCCCGAAGCCGCCCGGGCGATGGCGCTGATGGGTGCCGAGATGCTGCTCTACCCGACCGCGATCGGCTCCGAGCCGCCCGCGCCCGGCTACGACAGCCAGCCGCACTGGGAGATGGTGATGCGCGGCCATGCGGCGGCGAACATCCTGCCCCTCGCCGCCTCCAACCGGATCGGCCGGGAGGAGCAGGAGGGGCGCGAGGTGACCTTCTACGGCACCTCCTTCATCGCCGACCAGACCGGCCAGGTGGTGACCCAGGCCGACCGCACCAGCGAGGACGTGCGGCTGGCGACCTTCGATCTCGACGCGGTGCGCGAGCTGAGGCGAAGCTGGGGTCTCTTCCGCGACCGCAGGCCGGAGCTTTACGGCGCCGTCCGCGGGTTCGGCTGAGCCCGCAGACCCGGCGGGTCAGAGCGGCGGCGGCCGCCGGCCCGGCCAGTCGGTCGCCCGGTGATAGGCCTCGGCCAGCGCGAGGATCGCCGCATCCGCGCCGGTCGGCCCGAAAAGCTGCATCCCGGTCGGCAGGCCCGTGTCCGAGAAGCCGGCCGGCAGGGCGACACAGGGCAGGCCGATCAGGCTGACCGGCACCACGACCTCCATCCAGCGGTGATATGTGTCCATCCGCCGCCCGGCGACCTCTTCCGGCCAGCGCCACTCCACCGGAAACGGCCAGACCTGCGCCGCCGGCAATGCCAGCGCATCGAACCGCGCGAAGACCTTGGCTGCGCGCGCATCCCAGCGCGAGCGGGTCACGCTCGCGGCGTAGACGGCTTGGGCGGAAAGCCCCGCGCCCCTGTCGATCTCCCACAGCGTCTCGGGCTTGGTCAGCGCCCGTTTCGCCGCGTCGCGGGCAAGCTCGCCCTTGGCGCCCGCGTTCAGCATCGCCCGGAGCGTGGTCCAGGAGGACCAGAGCGCCTCGGCCGGGAAGGGCGGCGCGAGCGGCTCGACGATGGCGCCGAGATCCTCGAAGACCTTCAGCGCCGCCTCTGAGGCCTGAAGGATGCCCGGCTCCATCGGATAGGCGCCGCCCCAGTCGCCGAGCCAGCCGATCCGCCTGCCGCGCATGTCGCCGCCGAAGCCCGCGGCGAAATCCTCGGCCGGCCGCCCGAACGGCACCTCGGAGTTGGGCCCGGCCAGCACCGACAGCAGCAGCGCGAGGTCGGCCGGCGTGCGCGCCATCGGCCCCTCGGTGGCGAGCGTCGCAAGGAAGGTGTCGCCCTGCGCATCCTGCGGCACCAGCCCCCAGGTCGGGCGGAAGCCGTAGACGTTGCAGAAGGCGGCGGGGTTCCTGAGCGAACCCATCATGTCGGACCCGTCGGCGAGCGCCACCATCCGCGCGGCGAGCGCGGCGGCCGCGCCCCCCGATGACCCGCCGGCGCTGCGGCTCAGGTCATAGGGATTCCGCGTCGCCCCGAAGACCGGGTTGAACGTGTGCGACCCGTGGCCCCATTCCGGCGTGTTGGTCTTGCCGATCAGAATCGCGCCCGCCGCCTTCAGCCGCGCCGCCACCAGATCGTCGGCCCTCGGCACGTGATCGGCATGGAGGGCCGAGCCCCAGGTCGTGCGCATCCCCTTCGTCGCCACCAGATCCTTCACCGCGACCGGCAGGCCGTGGAGCGGCCCGCCCGGGCCGGCGCGGTCGGCCGCCTCCGCCTCGGCCAGAAGCTCGGGGCGCGGGCGCAGCGTCACGATGGCGTTGACCGCGGGATTGACCGCCTCGATCCGCTCGAGCGTCGCCGCCATCACGTCGCGTGCGGAAAGCTCCCCACCGCCGACCGCGGCGACAAGCTCGCGGGCCGAAAGCAGGGTCGCGTCGGCGCTCATCGTCTTCTTCGTTGCCAAATACCCCCGGGGGTGGGGGGGGGGG
>JAUQYB010000046.1 GCA_030837825.1 Albidovulum sp. | reverse complement strand
ACGATGGGCAGCGCGATCTTCAGGACCCGCCGATGGGTGATCTCATCCGTTGGGGCTGGCATCGCGGCTCGCGTCGGCCGGCAGGGCCCGCTCCGGCATCAGGAAATGGCCGGTGGCCTGCGCAAAGAGCCGGGCGCGGTTATCCTGCCAGGCCTCGACATGCACGCTGGCATAGCGCCGGCCCGAGCGGTTCACCCGCGCCCGCGCATAGGCGTCGCGCGGCAGGCCCGACCGCAGGTAGTCGACGGTGAAGTCGATCGTCTTCGGCAGCCGCGGCAGGTGATCGGGGTCGAGGCTCCGCGGATCGAGCCGGCCGCTTTCCATGTCCTCCCAGACGAAGGACCAGGCCAGGCCGATGATCGCCGTCACCTCGAGGAAGGCCGCGGTCACGCCGCCGTGCAGCGCCGGCAGCAACGGGTTGCCGATCAGCTTGTCGTCGAAGGGCAGCACGGCGGTCAGCTCGTCGCCCCGGCGGTCGAACTCGATGCCGAGGAACTGGATGTAGGGCACGCCGTGGACCAGCGCGTTCAGCGCGGCGTCGCGGCGTTCCTTCACGACCTGCACGGGTTCGGGTTTCGGCCGCCGGCTCATGCCCGCTCTCCCCGCGCGCGTTCCAGCGTGAAGGCCCCTGTCGCGGTGGCGACGGGGCGCGCGGTGTCGGCGTCATGCGCGGTGGCGCGGATGAAGGCGACGGAGCGGGTGACGTGGTAGCACTCCGCCCGTGCCGTGATCCTGTCGCCCGGTCGTGCCGGGCGCATGTAGTCGATCCTGAGGTCGATCGTCGCGGTCCCGGCCGGCCCGGTCGGATGGCTCATCACCGCAGCACCCGCGCAGGTGTCCATCAGCGCCGAGACCGCGCCGCCGTGGATCACGCCGGTCTGCGGATCGCCGACGAGGCGCGCATCCCAGGGCATCGAGATCACCGCCACCCCGTCGTCGATCAGGTCCAGCGCCATGCCGAGCGCGCGCGAATGCGGGATCGCCTCGATGAACTGCCGCGCCGCCTTGCGTTTCTTCTCGTCCATCCCCGGCCCCTTTCGGTCGCTGCCGGCCGATTTATTCGCCGTCCACGCGGTGGCTGCAAGGGCCGAATCCGCCCGCCACGCCTGCGCATCCGCGTTGAAGGATGGTGACGCCGCCGCTACAGTCGGCCACGGGAGGACCGCGATGGCCGAAGAACGCCTGAGCTTCAAGGAGATGTGCGCGCGCTTCGAGGTGACGCCGCGGACCCTGCGCTACTACGAATACATCGAGCTGCTGGCGCCGATGAAGGAAGGCCGCAACCGCTTCTACGGCCCGCGCGAGGTGGCGCGGATGACGCTGATCCTGCGCGGCCGCCGCTTCGGCTTCAGCCTCGAGGAAATCCGCCAGTGGCTCCTGCTCTACAGCGCGAAGGGCACGCGCGAGCAGTATCAGGTCTGGATCGCGCTTGCCGACCGCCAGCTAGCGGGGCTGGAACGCCAGCGCGTGGACCTCGACGCCACGATCGCCGACCTCAGGGCGCTGCGCGACCGGACGGCCGAGTCGCTGAAGCCGTGAGTGCGCCGCGGCCCGACCCCCTCCGCAGGCGCGCCGCGCGATCCGCAACGAAATTTCGCCGCTCCGCCAGCCGCCGGCACGGACATTGCGTCACCGGTTTCGTGACGCCACGTTACGGTGACGTGCACGTCAACTTTCCTTGTAAGGTGGCCCCGGACAGCCGATCTGCCTGACCATGACGCTACGGCAATTCATGGAAGGCCCTTCATGAGCGACGACCTGATGACGATCCGCGAGATGTGCGACGCTTTCGACGTGACGCCCCGCACGCTGCGGTTTTACGAGACGAAGGAGCTTCTGTTCCCGATCCGCGACGGGCAGAAGCGCCTCTTCACCCGCCGCGATCGCGGCCGGCTCAAGCTGATCCTGCGCGGCAAGCGCTTCGGCTTCAGCCTCGAGGACATCCGCCAGCTTCTCGACCTCTACAGCCTCGGCGACCAGCAGCGCACGCAGATCACCCGCACGCTCGAACTGGCCGAACAGCGGCTGGCCGAAATGCAGCGCCAGCGCGACGAGCTCGAGACGGCGATCGCCGAGCTTGGCGAGCAGATCGCCCTCGGCCGGACGATGCTGGCCGGACAGAACGCCACCGCAGCCTGACAGACGCGCGCCCCAGGGAGGAGACCCCACCATGCCCAGCTACGCCGCCCCGCTTCGCGACATGCAGTTCGTCCTCGACGAGGTGCTGGAAGTGTCCAGAAGCGACGTGCCGGGCTATGCGGAACTCGAGCCTGCCTTCACTTCGGCGATCCTCGACGAGGCGGGCAGGATCGCCCGCGAAGTGCTGGCGCCCCTGAACGCGACCGGAGACCGGGAAGGCTGCCGGCTGGAAAACGGCGTGGTCCATACGCCCAGGGGCTTCGGGCAGGCCTTCCAGGCCATGAAGGACGGCGGCTGGAACGGGCTCGACCTGCCCGAGGCCTATGGCGGGCAGAACCTGCCCTACATCATGGCGACCGCGGTGGGCGAGATCTTCGTCTCGGCCAACATGGCCTTCAACATGTACCAGGGCCTGACCCACGGCGCGATCGGGGCGATCCTCGCCCACGGAACCGAGGCGCAGAAGGCCACCTACCTGCCGAAGATGGTCGCGCTCGACTGGACCGGGACGATGAACCTGACCGAGCCGCATTGCGGCACCGATCTCGGGCTTTTGCGCACCCGGGCGGAACCGCAGGCGGACGGCAGCTACCGGATCACCGGGCAGAAGATTTTCATCTCGGCGGGCGACCACGACCTTGCCGAGAACGTCATCCACCTCGTCCTCGCCAAGGCGCCCGGCGGCGGCGAGGGCACGCGCGGCATCTCGCTCTTCATCGTGCCGAAGATCATGGTGAACGCGGATGGCGGCCTCGGCCCGCGCAACGCGGTCTCGGTCGGCAAGATCGAGGAGAAGATGGGCATCCACGGCAACGCCACCTGCGTGATGAACTATGACGGCGCGACGGGCTTCCTCCTTGGCGAGTTGCACAAGGGCATGCGCGCCATGTTCACGATGATGAACGAGGCGCGGCTCGGCGTCGGGCTCCAGGGCTATGCGGTGGCCGAAGCCGCCTACCAGAACGCAGTCGCCTATGCGAAGGAGCGGCTCCAGGGCCGGGCGGTGACCGGGGCGAAGAACCCCGAAGGCCCGGCCGATCCGCTGATCGTCCATCCCGACATCCGCCGCACCCTGATGGACCAGAAGAGCTTCCTCGAGGGCGCCCGCGCCTTCACCTTCTGGGGTGCCACGATGATCGACCGCGCCCGCCGGACGGGCGACGCCGCAGCCGAGGCGATGATCTCGCTCCTCACCCCGGTGATCAAGGGCTTCCTCACCGACAAGGGCTTCGAGACCGCGGTTGCCGCCCAGCAGGTCTTCGGCGGCCACGGCTACATCGAGGAACAGGGGATGAGCCAGTTCGTCCGCGACGCCCGCATCGCCATGATCTACGAGGGCGCGAACGGGGTGCAGGCGCTCGACCTCGTCGGCCGCAAGCTCGCCGCCGACGGCGGCAGGCACGTCATGGCCTTCTTCGAGATGGTGAAGGGCTTCATCCGCGAGAACGAGGGCGACGCGGCGCTGAAGACGGGTTTCCTCGACCCGCTGAAGGCGGCCTCGAAAGACCTTCAGGCGGCCGGCATGTTCTTCATGCAGAACGGCATGAAGAACCCCGACGCCGCCCTCGCCGGCTCCTACGACTTCATGCACCTCTTCGGCCATGTATGCCTCGGCCTGATGTGGGCGCGGATGGCGCGCGCCGCGCGGGCGGCACTCGACGCGGGCACCGACGACCCGGCCTTCTACGAGACCAAGCTTGCCACCGGGCGCTACTACATGGCGCGCCAGTTGCCGATGACGGCCACCCACCTCGCCCGCATCCAGTCCGGCGCCGATCCGGTGATGGCGCTGGCGGCCGAGGCGTTCTAGACTTCCGCGGCGGGACATCCGCGCCTTTGCCACCCTCTCCCGCCCGCCGGGGGACGCCACCGGAGGAGAGATGCCGAAACGCCTGCGCCTGACCCGCCGCTTCCCGGTTGCGCTGACGAACGACGCCTACCGTTCGCTGACGCGCTTTTCCGACGACGCCGGGCTCACCCCCGACGAGGCGCTGACCTTCCTCTTCGAGCACCTTGGCTCGGTCGTCGACCACGACAACCTCGCCCACCGGCTGCGCCTCTTCCGGGCGGAGCTGGACGACCGCAGGGCGTGAGGGGGGAGTGGGCGGAATGGGTATTTCGGCAACGAAGAAACCGGAGGCGGTGCACCCCGGCCGCCGCGCCGGCCCTCGAACTCGGGGTGCTTCTCGCGACGACCGGGGCGCTTTCTCCGTTGACGGCCATCGGCTCCCCAGCCTGTGCCGCGGGGTCAGACTCGTCCGATTCTGGTTAACAAATCCTTCTTCTTCGTTGAGAAAATACCCCACGGGGGCGCGGGGGTGTGAAACCCCCGCCTCCGCACCCGGACCGGAGCGCGCCCTGCCCGGCTCGAACCACCCTTGCGGCATGATGCCCGGCAGCAAGCCGTCCGACCGGGCCCGAACCGAGGAACCTTCCTGATGAAATGGATGCTGATCGCCATCGTCTACACCGTGACGCTCGAGAACGTGCGCCACGAAGTGCATGTCGAGAAACAGGAGTTCGCCACCGAGGCGCTCTGCGAGGCCGCCCGGACGAAGTTCGAGGAACAGCTCAAGACCCGGGTGATCACGGTGAAGACGACCTGCGTGCAGACCGCCGAATGAACCGGAGACGACCATGACCGAGGCCTATATCTACGACGCCGTCCGCTCCCCCCGCGGGAAGGGCCGGCCCGACGGCAGCCTGCACGAGGTGACCTCCGTCGCGCTGTCGGCAAAGGTGCTGAACGCGGTGAAGGAGCGCAACCACCTCGAAGGCCATGCCGTCGAGGACGTGATCTGGGGCAACGTGACGCAAGTGGGCGAACAGGGCGGCTGCCTCGCCCGCTCCGCCGTGCTCATGTCCGACCTCGACGAACGCATCCCCGGTCTCGCCATCAACCGCTTCTGCGCCAGCGGGATGGAGGCGGTGAACCTCGCCGCCAACCAGGTGCGGGGAGGGGCCGGCAGCGCCTATATCGCCGGGGGCGTGGAGATGATGGGCCGCGTCGCGATGGGCTCGGACGGGGCGGCGATCGCCGTCGACCCGAGCCTTGCGATGAAGACCTATTTCGTGCCGCAGGGGATCTCGGCCGACATCATCGCCACCGAATACGGCTTTTCCCGCGACGACGCCGACGCGCTTGCGGTGGAATCGCAGAAACGCGCCGCAGCCGCCTGGAAAGACGGGCGTTTCGGGAAATCCGTCATCACCATCCGCGACCGCAACGGCTTGCCGATCCTCGACCATGACGAATACATGCGCCCCGGCACCGACATGCAGACGCTCGGCGCGCTCAAGCCCTCGTTCAAGGACATGGGCGAGGTCATGCCGGGCTTCGACAAGGTCGCGTTGATGAAATATCCGCATCTTGAGCGGATCGAGCATATCCACCACGCCGGCAACTCCTCCGGCATCGTCGACGGCGCCGCGGCGGTGCTGGTCGGGAACCGGGCGTTCGGCGAGAAATGGGGCCTGACGCCCCGCGCCCGCATCCGTGCCACGGCGAAGATCGGCACCGATCCGACGATCATGCTGACCGGCCCGGTGCCGGTGACGGAGAAAATTCTCGCCGACAGCGGCATGGCAATCTCCGACATCGACCTCTTCGAGGTGAACGAGGCCTTCGCCGCGGTCGTCCTGCGCTTCATGCAGGCCTTCGACGTGGACGCCGACCGGGTCAACGTCAACGGCGGCGCGATCGCGATGGGCCACCCCCTCGGCGCCACCGGCGCGATCATCATCGGCACGCTCCTCGACGAGCTGGAGCGGCGCGGCCTCGGCACCGGGCTCGCCACGCTCTGCATCGCGAGCGGAATGGGTGCGGCCACCATCATCGAGAGGCTGTGATGGGCGTCATCGACAGGTCGAAGGTGCCGGTGAAGACGGGCTCGATCTACCCGGAGCCCTACGCCTCGCAGATGCGCGGACGGTCCTCGCTCCGGCTCGGCGATGCGGGCGGGCTGACGCAGTTCGGCGTCAACCTGGTGACCCTCGCGCCGGGGGCGAAATCCTCGCTGCGCCACTGGCACCGGAACGAGGACGAGTTCGTCATGGTGACCGCTGGCGAATGCACGCTGGTCCAGGACGAGGGCGAATACATCCTCCGCCCGGGCGACTGCGCAGCCTTTCCGGCGGGCGATCCGAACGGACATCACTTCGTCAACCGCAGCGGCCGGGTGGCGGAATTCCTTGTCGTCGGCACCCGGTCCCGCCACGAGGTCGCGACCTATTCCGACGTCGACATGGTGCTGGAGCTGACCGACGGCAGGGCCAGCTTCACCCATCGCGACGGCACGAAATGGGAGGATCCGCGGTGATCATCCGCAGGGGCCACGCGCGGACAGAGGAGGCGACCGCCGAACAGGTCGCGCATCTCGGCTATTTCCGTGCCGAGCTTCTGTCCGACACCGGCGGGCTCACCCGGTTCGGCGCCTTCGTCGAGACGCTCGCGCCGGGCGCCCTCTCGTCCGACCGCCACTGGCACGAGAACGAGGACGAATTCCTCTACGTGCTCTCGGGCGAGGCCACGGTGGTGGAGGACGATGGCGCCCATGTCCTTCATGCCGGCGATGCCGCCTGCTGGAAGGCCGGCGTCGCCAACGGGCATCAGGTCCGCAACGGCTCCTCTGCCCCGTGCAGCTACCTCGTCGTCGGCACCCGCGCGACCTTCGACCGGGTGCAGTATTCCGACATCGACATTCTATACACACGCGACAACGGCGTCGTCAGCCGGACGCGACGGGACGGGAGGGCGCTCGGATGACGATCCAGCCGCCAAGGCTTCAGGGAGTGGTCGACCCGCTCGACATCTACCAGGCGATGCTCGATTTCGTCTCGGACGCGGTGATCCGGGGCGATGTCGAGCAGTATCTTTCGGCCGTCACCACGCCCTACACGATCCACACCGAGACCAAGCGGTTCGACCTGACGGAGACCGGGGCGCTCCGGGCGACGCTGGAATGCGTCTCGGGCGGGTTCCGCCGGCAGGGCGTGACCGACTACATCCGCCTCGCGCGCACCGCGAACTATCTCACCCGCCACCGGATCACCGGCACCCACTACACCCATATCATCCGCGATACGGAGCGGATCGCGCCGCCCTACGTCGCCAGCCAGACGCTGCTGTTCGACGGCGCGGTCTGGCGGTTCTGCGAGGCCCGCTATGCGATCGTCAACGATGCGCTGCCCTTCACCTTCCCCGTCGCCGGGCAAAGCCCCGACCGGCTTCCGTTTCACCCGACCGCGGGCGGTCATGGCTGAGCCGCCCATCCTGCCCGCCGCGACCTGTCCGGCCCAAGGGCCGGGGTCCGCCCAGCCGCCGAGGGAGAGCCGAGATGACCGATTTCACCCGTTCCGTCGACGCCGGGATGCCGCCGCAATCCGCATCGCGCCCGGCGGGGGCGCGGCCATGACCATCGGGAGGATGTGACCCGTGGCGATCTTCCGCAAGGGGAGCGTGGCCGAGATCGAGGGCGTCTCCGGCTATCCCGCGCCCTTCAACCTCGGCCGCGGGCATCTGCGCTATCGCCATGTCACCGAGGCGGGCGGGCTGACCCAGTTCGGCGCCGCGGTCGAGACGCTGATGCCCGGCGGCCAGAGCTCGCAGATGCACTGGGAGGAACGCGAGGACGAGTTCCTCTACATGCTCTCGGGCATGCTGACCGTGGTCGAGGACGGGGTCGAGACCGTCATCGGCCCGGGCGACGCCTGCTGCTGGAAGGCGGGCGTGCCGGTCGCGCATTGCCTGCGCAACCACGGCGACGCGCCCGCCACCTACCTGATCGTCGGCAGCCGCGACCCCGCGAATGTCTGCCACTACCCGGGCCTCGACCTCTTGGCGACGCCCCGGGGCTATGTCCATCTCGACGGCACCCCCTATCCCGAGGGAGAAAGCAGCAAATGACCGATTTCACCTATGCCGTGGATGCCGACGGCGTCGCCACGATCACCTGGGACGTGCCGGGCAAGTCGCTGAACGAGATGAGCCGCGAAGGCTTCGCGCTCGTGAGCGAGATGGTCGACCGGGCGCGGGCCGATCCTGCGGTGAAGGGCATCGTCGTGACCTCCGGCAAGAAGGACTTCGCCGGGGGCATGGCCCTGAACGTGCTCTCCTCGATGCGCCAGGCGGCGGGCGACGACCCGGCGCAGGCGCTTTTCGACTTCACCATGTCGGGCCACCATATCCTCAGGAAGCTCGAGCGCGCCGGGATGGACCCG
>JAUQYB010000045.1 GCA_030837825.1 Albidovulum sp. | reverse complement strand
GCCGGTGCTGTTCAACCAGTACGGGCTCGACGCGATCTGGAAGGAGGAATACGCCAAGGTCGGCATCCAGCACGTCTCGGCCGGGTCGTGGGACCCCTGCAACTTCGCCACGCGCGAGCCGGTCAACAGCCTGGCCGAGCTGAACGGCAAGCGCATCTTCACCTTCCCGACCGCCGGTCGGTTCCTGGCGCAGTTCGGCGTGGTGCCGGTGCAGCTTCCCTACGAGGATGTGCAGGTCGCGCTGCAAACGGGCGAGCTTGACGGCGTCGCCTGGTCGGGGATCACCGAGGACTATACGGTGGGCTGGGCCGACGTGACCAAGTTCTTCGTGACCAACGCGATTTCGGGGGCCTGGATCGGCCATTTCTTCGCCAACCAGGACCGCTGGAACGAGGTGCCCGACAACCTGAAGGAACTGCTGCGGGTCTGCTTCGAGCAGTCGCACTACTACCGCCAGTGGTGGTACTGGGGCGGCGAAGCCGATCTGCGCGTGAACGGGCCCAAGCTGCAACTGTCAACCATTCCCGACGCGGAATGGGCTCAGGTCGAGGCGGCCGCGGCGAAGTTCTGGGAAGAGATCGCGGCGGAATCCGAAACCAAGGCGAAGGTCGTCGAGATCTTCAAGAAATACAACGACACGATGCAGAAGGCCGGCCGGCCCTACCGCTACAGCTAACACGAAAGGGCGGCGGGTCACCCGCCGCCCCTTCCAATTCCCGAATAATTTGATCAAATATCGAGCGACGGGGCAGGTCCGGAATCGGGCCCCGAGTTTCGAGCGAGGAGAGGCAAGAATGCCCGCAAACCTGACCTTCGAGGCGCTGAAGAAGGCCGTCGCCGCCGGAGAGATCGACACCGTCCTGGTCGCCTTCCCGGACATGCAGGGCCGCCTCATGGGCAAGCGCTTCGTCGCCCGGCATTTCGTCGACAGCGCCTGGGAAGAGACGCACTGCTGCAACTATCTCCTCGCCGTCGATGTCGAGATGTATACCGTCCCGGGCTACAAGTCGGCCGGCTGGGAAAAGGGCTATGGCGACTACACGCTGAAGCCCGACCTCGCCACGCTGCGGCGCATCCCCTGGCTCGCGGGCACGGCGCTCTGCATGGCCGACCTTCTCGATCATCACACCCATGACGAGGTTCCGGTCAGCCCGCGCGCCATCCTCAAGCGCCAGATCGCCCGCGCCAGCGCGATGGGCTTCGATGCGATGATGGCGACCGAACTGGAATTCTACCTGTTCCAGGACAGCTACGAAGCGATCCACGACAGCAACTACCAGACGCTCCAGCCGCTCGGCCGCCACAACATCGACTATTCGATCTTCGGCACCACCAAGGAAGAAAGCGTGATGCGGGCGATCCGCAACGGGCTCTGGGATGCCGGTATCCCGATCGAGAACTCGAAGGGCGAGGCCGAGGTCGGTCAGGAGGAGATCAACGCGAAATATTCCGACGCGCTCGACACCTGCGACATGCACGCGATCATCAAGAACGGCGTGAAGGAGATCGCCCACGCCCAGGGCCGCGCCGTCACCTTCATGGCGAAATACGACCACCGCCGCGCCGGATCCTCGAGCCACGTCCACCAGTCGCTGTGGAAAGACGGCAAGCCCGCCTTCCTCGACAAGAAAGACCCTAACGGCATGTCGGCCACGATGCGGCACTACATCGCCGGCCAGCTTGCCTACGCGCGCGAGATCACGCCGCTGCTCGCCCCTTTCATCAATAGCTACAAGCGCTTCGTCGTCGGCATGTTCGCCCCCACCAAGGCGGTCTGGAGTCTCGACAACCGCACCGCGGGCTTCCGCGTCTGTGGTGAGGGGACGAAGGCGATCCGGGTGGAATGCAGGATCGGCGGCGCCGACCTCAACCCCTACATGGCCTGCGCCGGGCTTCTGGCGGCGGGGCTTGCCGGAATCGAGCAGAAGCTGGACCTTGAACCCGCGATCGCGGGCGACATCTACCAGGCCAGGCGCGTCCGGGAGATTCCCCATACGCTGGGCGAGGCGGCAAGCCTGATGAACAAGTCGAGGATGCTCAGGGCGGCTTTCGGCGACGACGTGGTGGACCACTACGTCCACGCCGCCGAATGGGAAATCAGCGAACACAACCGGGTCGTCACCGACTGGGAAGTGAAACGGGGATTCGAGCGGCTGTGACGGCCGTCTGCAGGCGCGCATTGCTCCAAGTGAGGACAAGATGACGAAGATGATCCAGTGTATCTCGCCCGTCGACGGACGGGTCTATGCCGAGCGGCCGGCGCTGTCGCTGGCCGAGGCCGACGCGGTGGTGGCGCGCGCGCGGGCGGCGCAGTCCGGCTGGGCCGAACGCCCGCTCGACGAGCGCATCGCGCTGGTCAAGGCCGGTGTCGCCAAGCTCAATGCGATGAAGGAGCGGGTGGTCGAGGAACTGGCCTGGCAGATGGGCCGGCCGACCCGCTACGGCGGCGAGTTCGGCGGCGTCAACGACCGCACCGCCTATATGTCCGAGATCGCCGCCGAGACGCTTTCGCCGATGGTGGTGGAAAACTCCAACCTCTTCGAGCGCCGGATCGAACGCGAGCCGCACGGGGTCGTCTTCATCGTGGCCCCATGGAACTACCCCTACCTCACCACCGTCAACACGCTTGTTCCCGCCCTCATCGCCGGAAACTGCGTGATCCTGAAGCACGCCACGCAGACGCTCCTGGTGGGCGAACGGCTGGCCGAGGCGTTCCATGCCGGCGGCGTGCCCGAGGACGTGTGCCAGAACATCGTCCTCGACCATCATGTCACCGAGCAGTTGATCGGCCAGCGCGCCTTCGGCTTCGTCAACTTCACCGGCTCGGTCGGTGGCGGCAAGGCGATGGAGAAGGCGGCGGCGGGGACCTTCACCGCGCTCGGGCTCGAGCTGGGCGGCAAGGACCCCGGCTATGTCATGGACGACGCCGATCTCGACGCCGCCGTCGACAGCCTGATGGACGGGGCGATGTACAACGCCGGCCAGTGCTGCTGCGGGATCGAGCGCATCTATGTCCACGAAAGCCTCTACCGGGAATTCGTCGAGAAGGCCGTGGCCTGGGTCAAGAACCTCAAGCTCGGCAACCCGTTCGACCCCTCGACGACGCTCGGCCCGATGGCGAACCGGCGGTTCGCCGACACGGTGCGCGACCAGGTCGCCGACGCGATCACCGACGGGGCCAGGGCACTGATCGACCCCGCGCTCTTCCCCGAGGATGACGGCGGCACCTATCTCGCGCCGCAGATCCTGGTGGACGTCAACCACGAGATGCGGGTGATGCGCGAGGAAAGCTTCGGCCCCGTCGTCGGCATCATGCCGGTGAAGGACGACGACCACGCCATCGCCATGATGAACGACTGCGATTACGGCCTGACCGCCTCGCTCTGGACCCGTGACAGCGCCCGCGCGGCGCGGATCGGGCGGCAGATCGAGACCGGCACGATCTTCCAGAACCGCTGCGACTACCTCGACCCGGCGCTCTGCTGGACCGGCTGCAAGGATACCGGGCGCGGCGCGGCGCTCGGGCCGCTCGGCTTCCACTCGGTCACAAGGCCGAAATCCTACCATCTGAAGAAGGTGACGAAATGAGCGTGCCGACCGCGAACTGGTCCTACCCTACCGCCGTCAAGTTCGGCCCCGGCCGCATCAGGGAGCTTGCCGACCACTGCAAGGCGGTCGGGATCAGGACGCCGCTGCTGGTGACCGACAAGGCGCTGGCAAGCCTGCCGATCACCGCCCGGGCGCTCGACATCCTCGATGCCGCGGGGCTTGGCCGCGCGGTCTTCTCCGAGGTCGACCCGAACCCCAACGAGATGAACATGGCGGCGGGGCTGAAGGTCTATCGCGCCGGCGGGCATGACGGCGTCGTCTGCTTCGGCGGCGGATCGGCGCTCGATCTCGGCAAGATGATCGCGCTGATGGTCGACCAGACGATCCCGGTCTGGGATCTTGAGGACATCGGCGACTGGTGGACGCGCGCCGACGCGGCGAAGATCGCGCCGATCATCGCCGTGCCGACAACCGCCGGCACCGGATCGGAGGTCGGCCGCGCCGGCGTGCTGACCAATTCCGCCACCCACAAGAAGAAGATCATCTTCCACCCGAAGCTCCTGCCCTCGGTCACGATCTGCGACCCGGAACTGACGGTCGGGATGCCGAAGTTCATCACCGCCGGCACCGGCATGGACGCGCTCGCCCACTGCCTGGAGGCCTATTCCAGCCCCTTCTACCACCCGATGAGCCAGGGCATCGCGCTGGAAGGGATGCGGCTGGTGTTCGAGAACCTGCCCAGGGTCTACGACGACGCCAATGACCTCGAGGGGCGCGCCCACATGATGAGTGCTGCGGCAATGGGGGCGGTCGCGTTCCAGAAGGGGCTGGGCGCAATCCACTCGCTCTCCCACCCGGTCGGCGCGGTCTACAACACCCACCACGGCACCACCAACGCGGTCGTCATGCCGATGGTGCTGGAGTTCAACCGCAAGGCCATCGAGGACCGGATCGAAAGGGCCGCCGCCTACCTCGGCTTCAAGGGCGGTTTCCCGGGCTTCCACGACCAGATCATGGAGCTTCGCGCCAGGCTGAACATCCCCGAGAACCTGTCGGCGATGGGGGTTCAGTTCGGCGATCTCGACATGCTGACCGAGATGGCGCTGGAGGACCCCTCCTGCGGCGGCAACCCGGTGAAGATGACGCGCGAGAACACCCGCGCGCTCTACGACGCCTGCATGTAGGCGGAAACACGACCCCGGCGGCGGGGGGGGGCAACCCCGCCCCGGACCCATGCGCCGGGCCTCTCCGGCCCGCGGATCCCGTTGCAAATATGCCCGCCCCGGCGGCAAAGCCCTGCCCGCCTGGCGCACGGAGTGTCGGTAGCCCCTCGCAGCCGCCGGCGATCCGTGTATAGTGGCCGCAACAACAGGCACCGCGACAAAAAGACGGAGAGCAGGGTGCGGGGACAAAGGATCGCAGGCATCGGTGTAACCACCGTGGCCGCCTTAGGCGCCTGGGTGGCCTATGCAGAGACGCAATTGAAACCGACCGCGGGCACGTTCGGTCTGCCCGGTCTCATCGACATGCCGACGGCCGAAAGCAATCCCGAGGGCCTCATCACCGCAAGCGTGTTCCGGTTTCCCGGCGCGCTGCGCATCACCGCCACCTTCCAGGTCACCGACCGGCTGACCGGCGCGTTCCGCTATTCGCGCGTGCCGGGCGTCTTCACCAACGGGACCGCGCTCTACGACCGGTCCTTCGACGTGCAGTACCGGCTGCTGGATGAAAAGGGCTGGCGCCCGGCGGTGGCGATCGGCCTGCGCGACTTCATCGGCACCGGCGTCTATTCCGGCGAATACATCGTCGCCTCCAAGACGATCACGCCAAGGCTCCGGGCCACGGCCGGCCTCGGCTGGGGCCGTCTGGGCAGCCACGGCGACATCGGCAGCCCGTTCGGGTCGCGCCCGGCGCTGAATATCGGCGAGGGCGGCAAGGCCAACACCGACCAGTTCTTCCGGGGCCCCGTGGCCCCCTTCGTGGGCCTTGCCTGGCAGGCGACCGACAAGCTCGCGCTCAAGGCGGAATATTCCTCCGACGCCTATCCGCGCGAAACCGCCGCCGGAACCTTCTCGCGCGATTCCTCGGTCAACCTCGGCTTCGAATACCGCTTCAACAAGTGGGCAAGCGCGACCGGCTATTACCTCTACGGCTCGGAAGTCGGGCTCCAGTTCAACCTGGTGGTCGACCCGCGCCAGGCACCGGCGCCCAGCGGGCTCGAGACGGCGCCTCTTCCGGTCCGGCCGCGCCCCTCGCCCGCCGCCGATCCCGAAGCCTGGGCGACCGACTGGACCTCGGACCCCGAGGTGCAACCCGGGGTGCAGACGGCGCTGGCCAAGGCGCTGGCCAAGGACGGGCAGGTTCTGGAAAGCATGGCGCTTTCGGCAACCCGCGTCGAGGTGCGCGTCCGCAACCAGAGATACCTCGCCCAGCCGCAGGCCGTGGGCCGCGTCGCCCGGGCGCTGACCCGCGCGGTGCCGCCCTCGGTCGAGACCTTCGTCATAACCACGATGGCCGAGGGGATGCCGACAGCCTCGGTCACCCTCGCCCGCAGCGACATCGAGCGGCTGGAAAGCGAAGGCTCGGTCGAGATCCTCAGGACCGCCTCGTTCAGCGATCCCGCGGCCGGGCCGGACAGCGGCCTGGTGCCGACGCCGGGGGTCTATCCGCGCTTCGTCTGGTCGCTGTCGCCCTATGGCGAGGCGAGCGTCTTCGACCCGGACGATCCGCTGAGGGCGGATTTCGGTGTCCAGCTCGCCGGCCGCTACGAATTCGCGCCGGGGCTGATCCTGTCGGGCAGTCTGCGCAAGAAGATCGTCGGCAACCTCGACGAATCCACGCGGGTGTCGGATTCGACCGTCTATCACGTGCGCTCCGACCTCGTCGAATACC
Organism: Albidovulum sp.; assembly: GCA_030837825.1. Classification (GTDB taxonomy): domain Bacteria; phylum Pseudomonadota; class Alphaproteobacteria; order Rhodobacterales; family Rhodobacteraceae; genus Albidovulum. The sequence goes on along the minus strand of JAUQYB010000045.1, from coordinate 84,289 downwards.
AGCGCGAGGGCGACCCGAGCCTGCAGGACCTGACGCTGGCCTGGTATGCGCGGCCTGCGCCCAACCTCTACAGCCGGGTCACCCTGGGGCTTCTGGAGCGGATGTATGGCGGGGTCTCGGGCGAGCTGCTGTGGAAGCCCGTCGACAGCCGGCTCGCGCTCGGGGCGGAACTGAACTATGTCAAGCAGCGCGACTTCGACACGCTGTTCACCTTCCGCGACTATGACGTGGCGACCGGCCATGTCTCGGCCTATTACGACTTCGGCAAGGGCTTCCTCGGCCAGGTCGATGTCGGCCGCTACCTCCTCGGCGACTGGGGCGCGACCGTCACGCTCGACCGGGAATTCGCCAACGGCTGGAAGGTCGGCGCCTACGCGACCTTCACCGACCTGTCGCAGGCCGACTTCGGCGAAGGGTCGTTCGACAAGGGCGTGCGGCTGACCATTCCGGTCAGTTGGACGACCGGGAAGCCCTCCACCAACAAGGTCACCACCGTCATCAAGCCGCTCAACCGCGACGGCGGCGCGCGGCTCGATGTCGACGGCCGGCTCTATGACACGATCCGCAGCACCCACCAGGGCGAGATGCAGATCCAGTGGGGGAGGTTCTGGCGGTGATCGTCCAATCCCGCGCCGCCGGGCGCGCCTTCGGCCGCGGTGCGCGTGCCGCGGCCGCCGCGCTGGTCGTGCTGGCGCTCGCGGCCTGCGGCAGCGACACGTCGAAGACCGAAGGGACCAAGATCGCCCTCGGCGTGGTCAAGGGCGTGACAGCCAGGTTGTCGCCCCGGAAGGCCGGGGCGGGCGCGGTGCCCGACCCCGAAAGGCTCGCCGCTTCGGCCAAGGCGTCGTTCAAGGGGCCGCTGATCCTCGCGCAGATCGAAAAGGCGGGGCTTCTGACCGCGCTCGGGGAGACCGGGCGCAACGGAGGGGTTCGCACCTTTGCCACACCGAACGAACAGACGCTGGTCTTCCGCGACGGGCTTCTGACCGCGACGCGGGGGCTCGGCAACGACCTGATGTCGGCGAAAACGGCGGCCGTCGCGGCGCTGGTCCTCAACCGCCGGCCCGGCTCGGCGGCACGAACCTACCGCTATCTCGACGGCGAGGGGACCGAACGGCCGCTGCCGATGGCCTGCACGGTCACTGCCGGCCCGGCAAAATCCTTCGATTTCGCTGGACGGCACTACGACACGCTGCAGATGGACGAGACCTGCCGGGCAACAACCCAATCCCTGTCGGTCGGCAACAGCTACTGGGTCACCGGTGACGGCACCCTCGCGCTGTCACGCCAGTGGATCGGGCCGGCACTGGGGCATGTGACGATCCAGTTGGTGAGGCCCTGATCCGGCCACATGATCCGTTCCATGCCGGCAGAAATGACAAAGGCCGGACGTCCAGCGCCCGGCCCTTGCCGAAACTGCCGAAATCGGCCCTGGGATCAGGAGTCCGACGAGGCCGCAGCGATGACGCCGAGCAGCAGGAGCGCCGGAACGATCAGGCCAGCGTTCGAGGAGCTCGCGCCCTGCTCGACGGCAACCGGTTCGGCTTCCACCACGGGGGCCGAGTAGCCGCCGGCGAACGCGGCGCCGGCCGTCAGGGTCATGACTGCAGCGAGGGTCGCAATTTTCTTCATGTTGATTCTCCGCTCTTAACCTTCAAGAGCCGCCACTCGCGGCAGCATCCAAATGAAGTCAAACACATTCCTTGGCGGAATCAAAGGAAAAATCCGGCCCCGCCGCAGTGCAGCGCCGGAAGTGTTGCATATCCGCCCACATGGCCGGAAACCGCCCAGATCAGCCGGCGAAATTCTGGGAAACGTAATAGTTTCCGCAGTATGGCGCCCGTGCGTCGAAACCGACGCCGGAACCGACGCGGGACACCTTGCGATCGAGGATGTTGCGGCGGTGGTCCGCCGAGGCCATCCAGTAGGCGACGATCGTCTGCGCCAGGGAGGCATAGGAATGCGGCGGAATCGCCCTTCCGTTTCCGCCGAGGAAGCCACAGGCGGCCGAGCCCGCGATGCGGAAGTGCTTGCCGTCGATCTGGAAGCGGGCGATCTGGCCGATATTCTCCGATCCGGCGCGGAACTTCACGCCTGAAGCCTTGATCCGTGCAAGCGTGGTGCCCTGCCCGGGCGTGCCCGACCGGTGCGAGAGCGTGCGCGCGCTCGCCATCCATTTCGCATGCTGGCCGGCGACCTTGCGCAGGCCGTTCGCCTCGGACAGCGGCGGAAGCCCCGCCCTGCACCGCTGGTAATTCAGCTCGGACCGGATCGAGGCATCGACAAGCGCCTGGTCGATGCGCGTCTCGGGCCGGATCGCGGCCTCGGCCCCCCGCACGCTGGCCCGCGAACAGGCGTCGGCGGCGCCCACCAGGAGCGGCACTGCCACGGCCGCGGCGGCAATCTGACTGGCGAACCGAATGATCATCCTCTCGCCCTTCGGCAAATGACGACAAGTCCCGGCATTTTCAGGAACTGTGCACGGAACTGGGGCATTTGCGGGGCAGGACTGCGCCATTTCCGGGGACGGACGTTGACAGGCCGGGCCGGATGGCGCCATGTCACCCGGGCGTATTGGCAAGGGGCGATTTCATGAAGATAGCGATGATCGGAACGGGCTACGTCGGGCTCGTCTCGGGCGTCTGCTTCTCCGACTTCGGCCACGAGGTCGTCTGCGTCGACAAGGACCCCCGCAAGATCGAGATGCTGAAGGCGGGCCGCGTGCCGATCTACGAACCGGGCCTCGACGTCCTGATGGCAAAGAACGTCGCCGCCGGCCGGCTGTCCTTCACCGGCGACCTGGATGCTGCGGTCGACGGGGCCGATGCAGTCTTCATCGCCGTCGGCACGCCCACCCGGCGCGGCGACGGCCATGCCGACCTGAGCTATGTGATGGCAGCAGCCGAAGAGATCGCGAAGGCACTGACCGGATATGCGGTCATCGTGACGAAATCGACCGTGCCGGTCGGCACCAACGCCCAGGTCCGCGCGGCGATCGAAAAGGCCGCGCCCGGCAAGCCGTTCGACGTCGCGTCCAACCCCGAGTTCCTGCGCGAGGGTGCGGCGATCGACGACTTCATGCGCCCCGACCGCGTCGTCGTCGGCGTCACCTCCGACCGCGCCAAGAAGCTGATGGGCGAGGTCTACCGGCCGCTCTTCCTGCGCGACTTCCCCGTCCTCTACACCGATCTCGAGACGGCGGAGCTGATCAAGTATGCCGCCAATGCCTTCCTCGCCACCAAGATCACCTTCATCAACGAGATCGCCCGGCTTTGCGAGAAGGTCGGCGCCGACGTGAAGCAGGTGGCGCGCGGCATCGGACTCGACGGCCGGATCGGCAACAAGTTCCTCCATGCCGGCCCCGGCTACGGAGGGTCGTGCTTCCCCAAGGACACTTCGGCGCTGGCCCGCATCGGGCAGGAGCACGCCGCGCCGATGCAGATCGTCGAGACCGTCATCAAGGTCAACGAGGAGGTCAAGCGGCGCATGGTCGAGAAGATCCTCGACCTCTGCGGCGGGTCGGTGAACGGCAAGACCGTCGCCGTGCTCGGCGTCACCTTCAAGCCCAACACCGACGACATGCGCCATGCGCCCGCGCTCACCATCGTGCCCGCCCTCGTCGGCGGCGGCGCCAGGGTCCGCGTCGTCGACCCGCAGGGACGGCGCGAGGGCGAGAGCCTCCTGCCCGGCGTGACCTGGACGGAGGATGCCTATGCCGCCGCCGAGGGCGCCGACGCGGTGGTGATCCTGACCGAATGGAACGAGTTCCGCGCGCTCGACCTCACCCGCCTCGCCCGCTCCATGCAGAGCGCGCGGATGGCCGACCTGCGCAATGTCTATTCCCCGAAGGACGCGGCCGAGGCCGGGTTCGAGGCCTATACCGGCGTCGGCCGGTGAATCAGGAGGCGAAGATGTCCCGGAATTCCTCGCGCAAGACCGTCTTCTGCACCTTGCCCATCGTGTTGCGCGGCAGCGCGGCGCGGAAGGCCACCGCCTTCGGCTGCTTGAACTTCGCCAACGTGGCGGGAAGCGCCGCCCGGATCGCGGCCTCCTCGAGGCTGGCCCCCGCCTCCGGGACGATCACCGCCACCACGCCCTCGCCGAAATCGGGATGCGGGGCGCCGATCACCGCGCTTTCCAGAACCCCGGGCAGCGCGTCGATGGCCAGCTCCACCTCCTTCGGGTAGACGTTGAAGCCGCCGGTGATGATCAGGTCCTTGGCCCGGCCGACGATCGTCACATAGCCCTCCGGGTCCATGAAGCCGAGGTCCCCGGTGATGAAGAACCCGTCGGGCCGAAGCTCCTCGGCGGTCTTCTCCGGCATGTTCCAGTAGCCCTGGAAGACGTTCGGGCCCCGCACCTCGATCGTGCCGGTCTCGCCCCGCGGCAACTCCCGCCCGTTTTCGTCGCAGACCTTCAGCTCCACCCCCGGCAGCGGCAGGCCGACGGTGCCGGCGCGCCGCTCCCCCTCGTAGGGGTTGGAGGTGTTCATGTTGGTCTCGGTCATGCCGTAGCGTTCGAGGATGCGGTGGCCGGTGCGCGCCTGCCACTGCCGGTGCGTCTCGGCCAGAAGCGGCGCCGAGCCGGAGATGAAGAGCCGGACCCCCGCCACCAGGTCGCGCGTCAGCCGCGGGTCGTCGAGGAGCCGGGTGTAGAAGGTCGGCACGCCCATCATCGCACTCGCCCGCGAGAGGTGCCGGATCACCTCATCGCTGTCGAACTTCGGCAGGAAGATCATGGGGCAGCCGGCAAGCAGCGCGACATTGGTCGCCACGAAGAGCCCGTGAGTGTGGAAGATCGGCAGCGCGTGAAGAAGGACATCCCGCTCGGTGAAGCGCCACACATCGCGCAGCACCTCGGCGTTGGACAGGAGGTTGCGGTGACTCATCATCGCGCCCTTCGACCGCCCGGTGGTGCCCGAGGTGTAGAGAAGCGCAGCAAGGTCGTCGGCCCCTCGCTCCGCCACCGGCCCCGGCCCTGCCCCGCGCGCGGCATCGGCGAAGCTGCCGCTGCCGTCGGCGTTGACCGTGGCGAGCGCTGCACCCGCCGCGGCGGCGACCGGCGCCATCGCGGCCTCGGACCGGCCGTCGCAGAGGAGAAGCTTCGCCCCCGCGTCACTGACGAAATAGCTCACCTCGGCGGGCGTGTAGGCGGTGTTGAGCGGCAGGAACACTACCCCCGCCCGGATCGCCCCGGCGATCACGGCGAGCATGTCGGGGCTCTTTTCCAGTTGCAGCGCCACCCGGTCGCCCGGCCCGAGCGCCGCCGCCCTGAGCGCGCCGGCATAGCCCGCGGCGAGCGCGCCGAAGTCGGCATGGCTGACCTCCGACCCATCCGGCAGGATCAGGAAGGGGGCCCCACTCCCCTCGTGCCGACCGAAGAGCGCGTCGAAAAGATGATTGGCCATGCCGTCCCCCTCGCTTCCCCGCCCCAGATAGCGCCGGGCGGGCCGGGAATCCAGCAGTGCGGGGCCCCGCCTACGCCGGGGGCTACCGCGGATGCCCGCGACCCCGGCGCGGAGGGCGGCGGCCAACCCGGGGAGGGTGCGGCGGAACAGGCTTTCTGGGCACGTTATGGTGCCGCCACCGCCAACGGCAGTTCTGCTGGCAACGTCGATATGCGCCCTCCCGGGGGGAGGGTCGGGCGCCGCCCGCCCGGACCCTAGTTTGCCCGGCCCGGGATCAGGCTCACCGCGAAAAGGACCGCCGCGGCGGCGACGATCGACGGCCCCGCCGGCGTGTCGAAGGCAAGCGAGGCCCAGAGCCCGGCCACCACCGCCAGCGCGCCGAGCGCCACCGACCAGAGCGCCATCGCCTCGGGCGTCCTCGCGAGCGCCCGGGCGGTGGCGGCCGGGATGATCAGCATGGCTGCGATCAAAAGCGCGCCGACGATCTTCAGCGCCACCGCCACCACCAGCGCCAAGGCCAGCGTCAGCACCAGCCTCTCGCGCCGCGGGTCGATCCCGGCGGCCTGCGCCAGTTCCTCGTTCACCGTCGCGGTCAGAAGCGCATCCCAGCGCCAGACCAGAAGCGCCAGCACCAGCCCCGCCCCGCCCCAGATCCACAGAAGCTCGGCCCCGCCCACGGTCAGCACGTCGCCGAAGAGCCAGGATGACAGGTCCGAGCGCACATTCGGCAGGAACGACACGGCGACGAGGCCGAAGGCGAGCGCGGAATGGGCGAGGACGCCGAGCGCGGTGTCGGCGGCGCGGCCGCGGTTGCTGAGGACCGTCACGGCCAGCGCCACCAGAAGCGCGACAACCGTGGTGCCCGCCGCCACCGGCAGCCCGGCGGCAAGCGCCAGCGCCACGCCGAGGATCGCGGCGTGCGAGGTCGCGTCGCCCATGTAGGCCATCCGCCGCCAGACGACGAAGGCGCCCAAGGGCCCCGCCGCCAGCATCAGGCCGATACCGGCAAACCCGGACCGGATCAGGAAGTCGTCAGGCATCCTCGCCCTCGTGCGCAGGGGCGGCAGGGCCGTGACGGTGGTGCCCGTGGTCATGCGCGTGCCCGTGGTCATGCGCGTGGTCGTGCGCGTGGTCGTGGTCGTCCGTCCCGTCATGGGCGTGGTCGTGCACATGGCGGTAGAGCGCGAAGGCCCCGCCGGTGCCGAGGCCGAAGAGCGCGCGGTATTCCGGCGCCGCCGAGACGACTTTCGGCGCGCCTTCGCAGCAGACATGGCGGTTGAGGCAGATCACCCGGTCGGAGGCGCTCATCACCACATGGAGGTCATGGCTGACCATCAGCACTGCCACGCCGGTCTCGCCCCGGACCTCCTCGATCAGCCGGTAGAAGGCGGCGGTGCCGGGCTGGTCGAGCCCCTGCGTCGGCTCGTCGAGGATCAGGATTTCCGGCCGCGACAGCAGCGCCCGGGCCAGGAGCACCCGCTGCAACTGCCCGCCCGACAGCGCCGCGATCTGGCGGCCCTCCAGCCCCGCCACCCCCGTCCGGTCGAGCGCATGGGCCGCCTCCTCCGGCGCCACCCGCCGCGGCAGCGACAGGAACCGGCCGACCGTCATCGGCAACGCGGCATCGATGTGGAGCCTTTGCGGCACATAGCCGATGCCGAGCCCTGCGCGGCGGCGGACGCTGCCCGCCGCCGGCGGTTCGAGCCCGATCAGTGCCCGGATGAGGGTGGACTTGCCCGACCCGTTCGGGCCGACGATGGTCACGATCTCGCCCGCCGAAATGGCGAAGTCGACGTTGTCCAGCACCACCTGCCCGCCGCGCCGGACGGTCAGCCCCGCAGCCTCGACCAGCGTCATGCGCCCGCCTCCGCGCAGGCGGGACAGAGGCCCAGCGCCTCGACGGTTGTCCGCTCGACGGTGAAGCCGATCCCGCGCGCGGCCGCCTCCGTCGCCCGCCGCACCGCCTCTGCCGGCGCCTCGGCCACGGCGTTGCAGGCGCGGCAGATGAAGAAGACCGGACTGTGCGCCTCGCCCGGGTGCATGCAGGCGGCAAAGGCGTTCAGCCGGCGGATGCGGTGGGCAAGGCCCTGCTCCACCAGGAAGTCGAGCGCGCGGTAGGCGACCGGCGGCTGGTTGCCGAACCCTTCAGCCGCCAGCCGCTCCAGCACCTCGTAGGCGCCAAGCGCGCAATGCGATTGCAGGAGGATCTCCAGCGTCCGCCGCCGGACCGGAGTCAGCCGCGCACCCGAGGCGGCGCTCAGCGCCTCGGCCCGTGCCATCCCCTCGCCCGTGCAATGGGCGTGGTCATGCGCGGCGAAGGCTACAGCGCCACCGGCGGCGGGCGTTCCCCGACCCTCGGGACCGGCCATCTCGGACTCCCTTGACATGTTATGATATTACATACATGACCCGACCCACCCCGACAAGAGACGACGAGGTTCCGATGCCGCCCATCCTTCGCGCTGCCGCCTTCGCGGGTCTGCTCGCCTTCCCCGCAGTCGCCGAGGTGCCGCAGGTCGTCACCGACACGCCGGTGGTGCAGTCGCTGGTGACCACCGTGATGGGTGATCTTTCCGAACCGATGCTGCTGCTCGACCGGGGCGCGGATGCGCATGATTTCCAGCTCCGGCCCTCGCAGGTCCGCGCGCTCGCCGGTGCCGACCTGGTGATCTGGATCGGCCCGGAAATGACCCCCTGGCTAAACCGGGCGCTTCAGACGGGCCACGACGGGCAGGTGATTCCGCTTCTGGCCACGCCGGGAACGCGGCTCCGCGACTATGGTGGCGACCGCGCCGACGGTGCGGCGGTGGACGAAGGCCAGGACCATGCCGGAACCGACCCGCACGGATGGCTCGACCCGACGATCCTCGCGGCCTGGATCGGCCGGATCGCCGACGCGCTTTCGGCCCTCGACGAGGGCAACGCCACGCTTTACCGCGCCAACGCGGCGATGGCCCAGGCGCGGCTCGAGGCGCTGGACCAGACGCTGGCCGACAGGTTCGCCCCCGCCCGCGGAAAGGGCCTGGTCTTCGGCCACGATGCCTATGGCTATCTTGCCGACCGCTACGGCCTCACCATCGTCGGAAGCCTTGGCGAAGGCGACGCCTCCGAGCCCGGCGCCGCCCATGTCGCCGAGCTGCGCGACCACGCAGAGAAGGGCGACGTCGCCTGCGCCTTCCCCGAGGCGGGCCACGATCCGCGCGGGATCGAACGGCTTGTTGCCGGAACCGGCACCCGCCTCGGCCGCCCGCTCGACCCCGCCGGGCAGGAGATGGAGCCCGGGCCGGACCTCCATGTCGCGGTGCTGGAGGCGGTCGCCGCGGCCATCACCGACTGCCTTTCGGGGGATTGACGCCCGGCCACCGGCAGGCGCCAATGCCCCGCAGGGGGCCGCATGACGGGCACGATAGCAACGGCAGGCACGACGGCGGACGGCGGTCCCGTCCAGGCGATCACGCTTGCGGAAGGCGGGCTCACGCTCCGCCTCCTCACCCTGGGCGCGACGGTGCAGGATCTGAGGCTCGCGGGCGTCGCCTGGCCGCTGGTGATCGGCGCGGAGGACCCGGCCGCCTATGCCGGGCCGCTTCTTTATGCCGGGGCGATCGTCGGGCCGGTCGCCAACCGGATCGCCGGGGCAAGCGCGCGGATCGCGGGCCGTCGCTGCCGGTTCGAGGCCAACGAGGGGGCGACGCTTCTGCACTCCGGCGCCTCGGGCCTTCACGCCCGCATCTGGCAGATCGAGACGGCGGGGCCGGACCGCGCGACGCTGATCTGCCACCTGCCCGAGGGCGACGGCGGATTCCCCGGCAACCGGACGATCCGCGCCACCTTCGCGCTTTCGGATCCCGGCGCGCTGACCCTCACCCTGACCGCAACGAGCGATGCCGCGACCCTGATGAACCTCGCCCATCACGGCTACTGGAACCTCGACGGCACGGCCGACACGCAGGGCCACCGCCTGTCGGTTCGCGCCGACAGCTACCTTGAGGTCGATGCCTCGCTGATCCCCGACGGGCCGCCCCGCCCCGTGGACGGGACACACTTCGACCTTCGCGCAGGGCGGCGACTGGCGGACGCACCGCCCCTCGACCACAGCTTCTGCCTTGCCCCCGCCCGCCGGCCGGTGACGCAGGCGGCCACGCTCACCGGCGCCTCGGGCGTCAGGCTCCGGATCGAGACGACCGAGCCCGGCTTGCAGGTCTACGACGGCCGCCACCTTGCCGTGCCGCCCGGCCTCGGGCTCGGAGGACGTGGCCACGGCCCCTTCGCAGGCATCGCGCTCGAGCCGCAGGTCTGGCCCGACGCGCCGAACCGGCCGGACTTCCCCCCGGCCCTCCTTCGGCCCGGCGAGACCTATCGCCAGGTGACGCGATTCCGGCTCGACCGGGTTCAGACGCCTTGACGGCACGGCCAGACCTGCCACGCTGGACCCCGGCGCCTGCCCCGGGCCCAGCCGAAGGACCGCCATGCCGCGCACGCCCCCCTACCCCGAGATCGTCGCCGACCTCGGGGCGCTCTTGGGCCTGTCGCGCCCTGCGGGTCAGTGCTTTGCCGCGATCTGGCGCGCGGCCCGGCCCCCTTGCGCCGACGATCTGACCGCCGGGCTGGGCCTGTCGCGTTCCAACGTCTCGACCGCGCTCAAAGAACTGCGGGACTGGGGGCTGATTGCGCGCGCCCGCGCGCCGGGCGACCGGAAGGACTATTTCACCGCCCCCGCCAACCCGTGGGAAATCGTCCGGCTCCTCCTCTCCGGCCGCCAGCGCCGCGCGATCGCGCCGGCACTCGACCGGCTCCTGGCCGCCGAAGGCGAAACCGGCGACGTGCGCATCGCCGCCCTTCATGCAGCGCTTGCCACGATTTCGGAACGGATGGAGGCCCTGGCCGCCCTTGATACAGCCGACCTCGCCTCGCGCTTTTTGTCCGGTGCGGACGCAAAACCCGCGGACGGCAGGTCCGCGGGCAAGAAGAAGAAAAAGAAGAGGAAGACCTGACCGCCCGCCGGCTCAGCGGCGGCCCTTCGCGTCGTCCTCGTCCTCGTCCTCTTCGTCGCCGTGCGGCAGGTTGAAGAAGCTGTCGGCATCCGAATAGTCGGCCGGGTTCTTCTCCTCGTCCTCCTCGGGTCGCGTCAGCGAGAAATTGGCGAGCCCCGCGATCGACGACGGCATCTTCGGCTCGGTCGACATGCCGAGCGACTGTTCGGTCGACACCAGCTTGCGCCGTTCGTCATCGCTCATCACCGCGCCGTCGGCCGCCTTCTTCTTCGCGGCCTTCTGCACCGCCGCATCCAGTTCCGACTGCCGGCACAGGCCGAGCGCGACCGGGTCGATCGGGGTGATGTTCGAGATGTTCCAGTGCGTCCGATCGCGGATCGTGGCGATGGTGGGCTTTGTCGTGCCGACCAGCTTGGCGATCTGCGAATCGGCAAGCTCGGGGTGGAACTTCACCAGCCAGAGGATCGCCGCCGGCCGGTCCTGCCGCTTCGACAGGGGCGTGTAGCGCGGGCCGCGGCGCTTTTCCTCGCCGACCGCAGCGGGGTTGAACTTGATCTTCAGCCGGTAGAGCGGATCCTTCTCGCCCTTCTCGATCTCGGAGGCCTCGAGCTGGTTGTTGGCGATCGGATCGAAGCCCTTGACGCCGGCGGCCACGTCGCCATCGGCGATGCCCTGCACCTCCAGCTCGTGCATCCCGCAGAAATCGGCGATCTGCCTGAAGGTCAGCGTCGTGTTGTCCACCAGCCAGACGGCCGTGGCCTTGGCCATGAGCGGTTTCGTCATCGGGCTTCTCCTTTACAAATCTTTCCCGCGCCGGGAAAACGGCTGCGACCTTTCAGGCCGCGTTTCCTCGTTTTCGGGGAATTGCGGCGCTGTATAGTCGCTCCGGACCCGGGAGAAAAGAGAAAATGCGCGTGATCGCCGCCCTTCTTGTCACCGCGCTGCCCGCGCTCGCCGACGACGGCACGGCGGGGCAGTTCGACTATTACGTCCTGTCGCTGTCGTGGTCGCCCACCTTCTGCGCGCTGTCGGGCGATGCGAAGGGCGAGGACCAGTGCGACCCCCGGCACGACCATGCCTTCACCCTCCACGGTCTCTGGCCGCAGCACGAGACCGGCTGGCCCAGCGATTGCCGTGCGGCGCGCGGCGACCCCTCGCGGGCCGAGACCCGGGCGATGGCCGACATCATGGGCTCGGGCGGGCTTGCCTGGTATGAATGGAAAAAGCACGGCCGCTGTTCGGGCCTGGCCCCGTCGGCCTATTTCGCGCTGTCGCGGCAAGCCTATGAGAGGATTGCCATCCCGCCGGTGTTTCAGGCCCTTCGCAAGGATGTAAAACTGCCCGCGAGCGTCGTCGAGGATGCCTTCATCGAGGCCAATCGCGGACTGGAGCGGAGCATGATCACCGTCACCTGCGACGCGGGCCGGATCGAGGAGGCGCGGATCTGCCTGACCAAGGGCCTCGACTTCCGGCCCTGCGGCGCGGACGCCGCGCGTGACTGCCGGATGCCGGACGCGCTGATGGGGGCGGTCCGATGACCGATCCCTTCCGCGATCTCGAGGTCGGCTACGACATCCCTGCCCGTCCCGGTATGGCCGAAGTCGAGGTTCAGACGCCCTGCCTGGTTCTCGACCTCGACGCGCTCGACCGCAACCTGGACAGGATGGCCGCGGCGGCGCGGGCGGCGGGGATGCGGCTGCGCCCGCACGGCAAGATGCACAAGTCCGCCGACGTGGCGAAACGGCAGATCGCCCGGGGCGCGGTCGGCCTCTGCGCCCAGAAGGTGAGCGAGGCGGAAGCCTTGGTGCGGGGCGGCATCGCCGACGTGCTGGTGACGAACGAGGTCCGCGGCGCAAAGATCGACCGGCTCGCCCGCCTGCCGCTGCGCGGCTCCCGGATCGGCGTCTGCGTCGACGATCCGGCCAATGTCGCGGAGCTGTCCGCCGCCACCCTGCGGCACCGCACGGCGCTTGATGTCTATGTCGAGATCGACTGCGGCGGGGCGCGTTGCGGCGTGGCGGATGCCGGAACGGCCGTGGCCCTCGCCCGTGCCGTCGCGGCAGCGCCCGGCCTGCTCTACGCCGGGCTTCATGCCTATCAGGGCGCGATGCAGCACATCGAGGCGCCAGAGGATCGCCGCCGCGCGGCGGACACTGCATTCGCCCGCGTGCGAGAGGCGATCGGCGCACTGGATGTGGCGGGCCTCGCGCCCGGCGTGGTGACCGGGGCCGGCACCGGTTCCTGGCCGTTCGAGGCGGCCTCGGGCCTCTATACCGAGCTTCAGTGCGGCTCCTATGCGTTCATGGATGCCGACTATGCCCGCATCCGCGACACCGAGGGCAACCGGCTCGACCGGACCTGGGAACACGCGCTCTTCGTGCTGACCGAGGTGATGAGCGTGCCGGTTCCCGGCCGGGCGGTCTGCGACGCCGGGCTGAAGGCGCTGGCGACCGACAGCGGCCTGCCCCTGGTCGCCGGCCGGCCCGACCTGACCTACAGCTCCGCCTCCGACGAACACGGCGTGATCGCGGATCCCGCCGGCACGCTCCGCCCCGGCGACCGGCTGCGGCTGATCCCCGGCCATTGCGACCCGACCTGCAACCTTCACGACTGGTATGTGGGCCTCAGCGGCGGCCGTGTTGAATGCCTCTGGCCGGTCAGCGCCCGCGGCAAGGGATTCTGATCCGGGTGTCACCGATACAATTCCCCGGTTTTCAACCGCTTGCGCTTGCGTAGACTTGGACGCGACAGGAGAAAGGACCACCCCATGCCGATCCGCGTCGCGCTCAACGGCTTCGGCCGCATCGGCCGCTCGGTCCTGCGCGCCGCACTCTCGGGGCCTGCCGGCGACGGTATCGAGATCGTAACCATCAACGACATCGCCCGGCCCGACATGGCCGCCTATCTTTTCGAATACGATTCCACCTTCGGCCCCTGGAAGGGTTCGGTGCGGCTGGAGGGGGGAGTCCTTGTCGTCGACGGGCACCGCATCCGCCTGACCGGGGCGCGCGACCTCTCCACGCTCGATCTTTCCGGCATCGACGTGGTGATGGAATGCACCGGGCTCGGCGGCGAAAGATCCTTCGCCGAGGCGGGCCTGCGCGGCGGCGCCGGCCGGGTGCTGGTCTCCGGCCCCTCAGCCACTGCCGACTTCACCCTGGTGATCGGCGCCAACGAGGACGCGCTGTCGGCCAGCCACCGGATCGTCTCCAACGCCTCCTGCACCACCAACGCACTCGCCCCCCTCGCCCGGCTGATCGACCGCGAATGGGGGGTGGAGACCGGCTGGATGACGACGATCCACTGCTACACCGGCAGCCAGCCCACGGTGGATGCGCCGGGCGCCGACTTCGCCCGCAGCCGCGCCGCGGCGCTGTCGATGGTGCCGACGACGACCTCGGCGCAGCGGCTTCTCGACGTGGTGCTTCCGGGAATCGCCGGACGGATCGAGGGCGCGGCGGTGCGGGTGCCGACCGCCTCGGTCTCGGCCGTCGATCTGGCGGTGATGACCCGCGCCCGCCCGGACCGGCAGGCGGTGAACGCGGCGCTTGCGGCGGCGGGCGGGGTCATCGGCTGGACCGACCGGCCGCTGGTATCGTCGGACCTGCGCGCGCGACCCGAAAGCATCGTCATGGCGCTGCCCGAGACGCATGTGACGCGCAGCGGCCTGATCCGCGTCTTCGGCTGGTATGACAACGAATGGGGCTTTTCCTGCCGGATGCTGGACGCGGCCCGGCTGATGGCACGGGGCTGAGGCCACCCGGCGGCCCCGCTTGTGCGGGCACAAAATCCCTGCCCCCGGCGGCGAAATCGCGCGACACTCGGCAGGACCGCTGCCGAATCGGATGAAGTCATGGACCGCCTCGCCTCGGCCCGCATGGTCCTCGCGGTGATGGAAACCGGCAGCTTCACCGCCGCCGCCCGCCGCTTCGGCACCACCTCGGGCCAGGCCTCCAAGCTTGTCGCCCGGCTCGAGGCTGAGCTGGGCGTGCGGCTTCTCAACCGGACCACCCGCGCCGTTTCCGCCACCGAGATCGGCCGCGCCTACCACGACCAGTTGCACGCCATCGTCGAGGACTTCGATGCGCTCGACCAGTCGGTGCGCGACGCCTCGGCCACCCCGCGCGGGCGGGTGCGGCTGACCGCGCCCCTGACCTTCGGCACCACCGAGCTTGCCCCCGCGCTGAATGCCTTCGCCGCCGCCTATCCCGAGATTTCGCTCGACGTCTCCTTCACCGACCGGCTGGTGAACCTCGTCGACGAAGGCTTCGACGCCGCGGTCCGGGTCGGCCGGCCGGGGGACAGCACGCTGATCGCCCGCCGGCTCTGCGCGACGCGGCTGGTGCTCTCCGGCGCCGACAGCTATCTCGCGCGGAAAGGCACGCCTGGACAGCCCGGGGATCTGGCGGGCCACGACTGCATCATCGACACCAACTTCCGCGACCCCTCGCACTGGCGCTTCCGCGCGGAGGGAACGCCTGTCGCCGTGCCGGTGCAGGGCCGGCTGCGCTATTCCAACGCCGAGGCCTGCCTGAGGGCGGCGGAGGCGGGGCTGGGTCTTGCCCTCGTGCCGGATTTCGTCGCGGCCCCGGCGCTGGCGGCGGGGCGGGTGCGCGCGCTGCTGACGGACTGCGGCGACGAGCCGCTTGGCGTCTTCGCCCTCTACCCGCCGGGGCGGCACCTTGCCGCCAGGGTCCGCGTCCTCATCGACCATCTGGCAGGGCATTTCCGGCACAGCCGGTGGGGAGCCTGAGCGGACTGCTTCCAAATGGGATGCAATATTCTTCCAACTGCGGCGATTATCCTCCCTGCGGAAAAGAGGCATCTTCCCGTCATCGCGCCCCCCGGGGCCTCGCACCGAAAGGACCGAAGATGACCACCGTTGATGCCACCTCGCTTCCCGTCGCCCGCTCGACCAATGCCGACTATGCCGCGCTGATCCTGCGCGTCTCGACCGGCCTCTGGTTCATCGCCCACGCCTGGATGAAGATCGCCGTCTTCACACCCGCCGGAACCGCCGGATACTTCGCCTCGATCGGCCTGCCGGGCTTTCTCGGCTACCTGACCATCGCCTTCGAGCTCCTTGGCGGCCTCGCGCTCATCGCCGGCCTTTACACCCGCGCGGTCTCGCTCGCCCTTGTGCCGGTGCTGCTCGGCGCGGCCTGGTTCGGCCACGGCGCCAACGGCTTCTTCTTCTCCAACCCCAACGGCGGCTGGGAATATCCCGTGCTCTGGGCCATCGTCATGGGCGCGCTCGCGCTTCTCGGCAACGGCGCCTACGCGCTTTCCCGTCGCTGACCGCCCGGAAAGGAACGCCCATGTCCACCGCTTCCGCCCCCGTCGAGATCGGCCGCGTCGCGCTGACCGTGCGCGACATCGGCGCCGTGGCTGCTTTCTATGAGACCGTGATCGGGCTTCGGCCCCTCGCCTCGGACGGCGGCCTGCGCCGGCTCGGCGCCGGCGGGCGGGTCCTTCTGGAGCTTCGCGCCGACCCCGCGGCACGCCCGGCGGACCCGCGCGCGGCGGGGCTCTTCCACACCGCTTTCCTCCTGCCCTCGCGCGCCGATCTCGGCGCCTGGCTGAGACATGTCGCCGGGGCACGGGTGCCCCTTCAGGGCGCCTCGGACCATCTGGTGAGCGAGGCGATCTATCTCGCGGACCCGGAAGGCAACGGCATCGAGGTCTATGTCGACCGGCCGCGCGCCGACTGGCCGCGCGAAGGGGGGCGCATCCGCATGGCGACCGAACCCCTTGACTTGCCCGCGCTCGCTTCCGCGGCGCGCACGCCTTGGGCCGGCGCGCCCGAGGGCACCGTCGTGGGCCACGTCCACCTTCAGGTCGGCGCCGTCGCGGCCGCGGAAGAGTTCTACTCTGGCCGGCTCGGCTTCGACCTCGTGACCCACTATCCGGGTGCTGCGTTCTTCAGCAGCGGCGGCTATCACCACCACCTTGCGACGAACGTCTGGAACAGCCGCGGCGCGGGACGGCGGAGCGAGGGCGCAGCGGGCCTTGCCGGGGTGGAGCTTCTGGCCGGGCCGGAAGACCATGACCGGCTGGCCGCGGCGCTTGCCGCCAGCGGCGGCACCGATCCCTGGGGCACGCCGGTCAGCGTCGCGGCCAAGCCCGCCTGACAGCGCTCAGAGCGTGGCGACGATCTGCCCGATCCGGTCGAGGAAGATGTCGGCGTGCTCGCGGGTGAAGACCAGCGGCGGGCGGATCTTCAGCACGTTGCCCGCGGCGCCCGTGGCCGAGATCAGCACCCGCGCCTCGCGCAGGCGGTTGACCACCTGCCCGGCCAGGCCCGCATCCGCCTTGCCTTCGCGCAGGATGTCGGCGCCGATGAAGAGCCCCGCGCCGCGCACCTCGCCGATGCAGTTGTGCGCCGCGGCCAGATCGCGCAGGCCCGCCGCCAGATAGGCGCCGGTCGCCCGGGCATTCTCCACAAGCCTCTCGTCCTCGATCGCGTCGAGCACCGCCGAAGCCGTCGCCGCAGCCACGGCATTGCCGCCGAAGGTATTGAAATAGCGCGCCTTCGCGCCGAAAGCGGCGAGCACTTCGGGGCGGACGACGAGCCCCGCCACCGGATAGCCGTTGCCCAGCGGCTTGCCGAGCGAGACCATGTCGGGCACCAGCCCGTGGCGGGCGAAGCCCCACATCGCGGCGCCGGTCCGGCCGAAGCCGGGCTGCACCTCGTCGGCGATGAAGATGCCGCCCGCCGCCCGGACCGCCGCCACCGCCGGGACGAGGAACCCGGGCGGATCGGCAAAGACCCCGTCGGAGGAAAAGATCGTGTCGGCGAGAAGCGCGGCCGGCCGGATGCCGTGGCGGCGGAGATCGTCGATCGCCCCCTGCACGGCGGCGGCGAAGCCGCCGGCCACATCCGCGCCGAAGCGCGCCGGATCGGGCGGCGGAACGGTGCGGACATGAGGCCCGAGCGGCACCCCGGGGCCGAGCGACGGCGACAGTTCCGCCAGGCAGGCGGTGACGCCGTGATAGGCGTTCCCGGTGACGATCACGCCGGTGCCGCCGGTATGTTCCCGCGCGATGCGGAGCGCGAGGTCGTTCGCCTCCGACCCGGTGCAGGTGAACATGACATGGCCAAGCTCCGCCGGGAACGTCGCCAGCAGCCGCTCGGCATAGTCGAGGATGCCCCCGTGCAGGTAGCGGGTGTGGCTGGCGAGCGTTGCCGCCTGCTTCGCCATCGCCTCGACCACCCGCGGGTGGCAGTGGCCGACGCAGGCCACGTTGTTGTAGGTGTCGAGATAGGCCTCGCCCGCCGTGTCATAGAGCCAGACCCCCTCGCCCCGGACGAGGTGCACCGGCGTCTCGTAGAAGAGCCGGTAGGCGGGCCCGAGCGCCTTCGCCCGCCGGGCCACCAGCGAAGCGGCGGCGGCGGAGAGGTTGCCGCGGCCGGCGACATAGGCGTTGGGCATCGCGTCTTTCAGCGTCATGTCGCGTCCTTCCGGATCAGGCCAGCCAGACATGCGCGGGCGGCCGCCCGGTCGAGCGCGGCCAGCGCCTCGAACCCCGCGCCGGAAGCGGGCAGGTTTCTCAGGAAATAGCCGGCATGCTCGGGCTGGCGGGCGGCGCGCCAGTTCGACAGCACGATCGTCGTCACCATCCTGAGCTGCACGAGATCGAAGATCAGCGCCTCTTCCTCCGGCAGGAGCGGCAGGACGGAGTGCCAGCCGCCGATCACCTCGGCCAGCGTGGAAAGCGGATCGGCCGGATCGACCTGGTAGGAGGCGGCGACGGCGAGGTCGCAGATGCGCGGGGTGCGCACCATGTCGCCGAAATCGAGGATGCCGGTGATGCGGCGCGCCTCGGGGTCGGTCAGCAGGTTGTGCGGGTTGAAATCGGCATGCACCACCTGCCGGGGCAGGCGGGCGAGCGCCGGCCCGGTCTCGGCGTCGAAGCGGTCGAGCGCGGCCTCGCAGCCGGCGCGCAATGTGGCGTCGGTGACAGCGGGCAGGAGCGGGCGCAGGCTCGCGGCGTTGCGGATGTCCCAGATCAGCTCGTGGTCCTCGGCCGGATGGGCGAAACCCTCGAGCGCGCGGGTGAGGCCCGCGGCGCTGGCGCCGATGCTGCGGCGGAGCGGGGCCGAACGCGCGACGGAATGGAGCGGCGTGCCGTCGAGCCAGGTGAGAAGCCGCACCACGCTGCCCGAGGGCAGGCGGAATTCGCGCACGCCGCCCTGCCCCGCGATCACCCGCGGCACCGGCAGGTCGGGCGCGGTGCGGGCGACATGGGCCAGCGCCTCGGTCTGGAAGTTGGTGACCTCGGCTGGTTCGGCCGCGTTGGCGATCTTGAGCACATGGCTGCGCCCGTCCCCGGCGGTCAGGCGGAAGTTCTGGTCGCGTTCGGAGGTGAGCGGGTCAAGCCGCCCGGCAAGCCCGAAGAACCGTTGCGCCAGCGCCGCGGCTTCCCCGGCGGTCAGCCGGGGTTGAAGGGCGGTCATCCGCTCTCCGACAGGCGATGCGCTCATGCTCGGGCCTCCTCGGCCGCGAGGTAGTCAGGAAACCTGCCGCGTTGCAACCCCCCGGCGGCGGGCCGGGAGGCGCAGAGCGCGAAGGGCGGCGACCGGGCGAGAGGGTGGCGGGGTTGCCTGACGCAATGGGTGCAGATCGTGCAAGGCGCAAAGGGCGGCGGCCGGCCGCGGGCGGGCGCGGTGGAACGCCGGGTTGGGGCACTTCATGGTGCCGCTCTCCCGACGGTCGTTCTGCTGGTGACGTCGCAGTGCGCCCGCCCGAAGGGGATGAGGCGCGCCCGGACGATCTGCCGGTGGCAGATCGTCAGCGCCGAATGCCCGCCGCGCAAGGCGGCGGGCCGGGAGGCAGGCGCCGCCCGGGGCCGCCCGAGCGAGAGGGGTGGGGCGAGGCGCGCGAACGCACCTCCCCCGCTCCGTCAGTGATCCGCCACCGCCGCCGCCCGCTGCAACTCCGCCGCCGTGCCACGCG
Organism: Albidovulum sp.; assembly: GCA_030837825.1. GTDB lineage: Bacteria > Pseudomonadota > Alphaproteobacteria > Rhodobacterales > Rhodobacteraceae > Albidovulum. The sequence goes on along the minus strand of JAUQYB010000045.1, from coordinate 64,934 downwards.
CGCCGTTGAAGAAGGCGTTGAGCACGACCGCGGCGATCGAGGCGAGCAGGATGCCGGACTCGATCAGCGGATGCAGCTCGTGCCAGATCCATTGCTTGAAGTTCGGCGCCACCAGCGGGATCATCCCCATGCCGATCGAGACCGCGACGATGAAGAGGTTGTTGCGGCTGGTGGTGAAATCCACCGCCGAGAGGATGCGGATGCCGGTGGCGGCGACCATGCCGAACATCACCAGCCCGGCGCCGCCCAGCACCATCGTCGGGATCGATTCCACCAGCGCCCCCATCTTCGGGATCAGCCCGAGAACGATCAGGATCAACCCGCCGGCGACGCAGACGAAACGGCTCCTGATCCCGGTCACGCCGACGAGACCGACGTTCTGGCTGAACGAGGTATAGGGGAAGGTGTTGAAGATGCCGCCGATCACGGTGCCGAGCCCGTCGGTCCGCAAGCCCGCGGCCAGCATCGGCGGCGTCACCTTCCGCCCGGTCATTTCGCCCAGCGCGAGGAACATGCCGGTCGATTCGATCATCACCACGATCATCACCAGCGTCATGGTGATGATCGGCACGAGCTGGAAGGTCGGCATGCCGAAGTGGAAGGGCGTGATCATGCCGAACCAGGCGGCGTCGGCGGCCTTGGCAAAGCTCATGTGGCCGAGCGCGATGGCGATCACCGCGCCGATGACGATGCCGAGGAGGACGGCAATGTTGGCGACGAAGCCGCGGCCATAGCGGGCGATCAGCAGGATCGCCGCCAGCACCACCGCCGAGACGAGGATGTTGCCCAGGGGCGCATAGGCAGGGTTCGCCATCTTCGGCGCCAGCGCCAGCCCCGCCGGGGCGTCCGGCACGCCGGTCATGGTGCCTGCCGCCACCCCCTCGGTCACCGCCTTGAGCCAGTCGGCATGGGCGGGATCGACGAGCTGTGGCGCGGTCGGGCCGACCGGGTTGCCGAAGACCCAGTTGATGCCGATCCGCATCAGGCTGACGCCGATGACGAGGATGATCGAGCCGGTGACGACCGGCGGGAAGAAGCGCAAAAGCTTCGACATCAGGGGCGCCAGCAGCATGGCGATCACGCCCGCGGCGATGATCGCGCCGAAGATCGCACGCGCGCCCTCCGGCCCGCCATTGGCGCTGGCCATCACCTGCATCGGCTGCACGGCGGCGAAGGTCACACCCATCATCACCGGCAGCCGGACGCCGAACCACTGGGTCGCGCCGAGGCTCTGGATCAGGGTGACAATCCCGCAGGTGAAGAGATCGGCCGAGATCAGGAAGGCGACGTCGGCGGGGTCGAGCTTCAGCGCCCGGCCGATGATCAGCGGCACGGCGATGGCGCCGGCATACATGACCAGAACGTGTTGCAGGCCGAGCGTGAAGAGCTTCGGCGCCGGTAATAGTTCGTCCACGGGATGCGTGGCAGTGCTCATAGGCTGTCCTTTCCCTCGGGGCGCTCTTGTTCGTGCCGTTCCCGCGCCGCCCCGTGGGTCGCGGTCCGGTCAGGTCGTCCGGCGTCAGGCCGGGTCGTCCCGCACCACGCGCCAGGGCACATCGTAGCGGTATTCCTCGAGGTTGGCGCCCTCGCCGATGCGGTCGACGACGGCGAAGAGGCCGGGCGCGGCGAGCGGCGTCAGAACCCCGTGCCAGGTGCCGCGGCAGAGGTTGATCCCCTGTGTGCCGGTGGTGAGGAAGGCGCGCGGCCGGCCGGGCCGTTCGCTCTCGTCCGGGGCGACGATGACGAGGAAGGGCGCGGCCGTCATCGGCAGGAAGGCCTGCGACCCCACCGGGTGGCGCTCGATCAGGGTGAAGTCGTAAGGGAGCGCGCGGGGCGTGGCGTCGAAGACCGAGATGCCGGCGCGGCCGGTGCCGAAATCGAGCCGGGCGCGGTCGTGGAAGCGGCCGCAGAGACCCTCGTTGATGATCCGGTCCGGCGCGCCCGCCGCCTCCAGCACGTCGCCGAAGCGGGCGAAGGCGGCGGCGGTCAGCGGCTCGGTCCGGATCGTCCTGTCCATCTGGTTCCTTTCCGCGGCCGGGGGCGCTGCCCCCGGACCCCCGGGGTATTTGCGCAACGAAGAAGCCCTAGCGACCGAAGGCGCCCGGACCCCTGAGTTTCGCATGGCGGTTCACGTCCTTGTAGAGAAGATAGCGGAAGCGGCCGGGGCCGGCGGCGTAGCAGGCCTGCGGGCAATAGGCCCTGAGCCACATGAAATCGCCGGCCTCGACCTCGACCCAGTCGCGGTTGAGCTTGTAGACCGCCTTGCCTTCGAGGACGTAGAGCCCGTGTTCCATCACATGGGTCTCCTCGAACGGGATCACGCCGCCCGGCTGGAAGGTGACGATGTTGACATGCATGTCGTGGCGAAGGTCGTCGGGCTCGACAAAGCGGGTCGTCGCCCAGCGCCCGCCGGTGTCGGGCATCGCCACCGGCGCCAGATCCTGGTCGGAGGTGACGAAGGCCGCGGGCGTCTCGATCCCCGGCGCGGGTTCGTAGAGCTTGCGCACCCAGTGGAAGCGCGCCGGATGGTCGGTGCCGTTGTGCACGCGCCAGGCGCAGCCGGGCGGGAGATAGGCGTAGCCGCCGGCGCCGAGATCGTGTTCCTTGCCGTCGAGCGACAGCCAGAGCTCGCCCCCGGTCACGAAGATCACGCCCTCCGTGCCCGGATCGGGCTCCGGCGCGTCGGAGCCGCCGCCGGGGCCGACCTCCATCACATACTGGCTGAAGGTTTCGGAAAACCCCGACATCGGCCGCGCGATCAGCCACATCCGCGTGTTCGCCCAGCCCGGCAGGAAGCTCGTCACGATGTCGGAAAAGCAGCCCCGCGGGATCACGCAATAGGCCTCGGTGAAGACGGCGCGGCCGGTCATCAGCGCGGTCTGCGGCGGCAGGCCGCCCTCGGGCGTGAAATAGTGGTTCGGGGCCTTGGTCATCTCGGCATCCTTCATCGGGGCAGCATGTCGTTGAGGCGCAGGGCGGCGATCCGTTCGACCTGGGCACAGGCCTCCTGGAATTCGGTCTCGTTGTCCTGTTCGAGGCGGCGGCGGAAGGCGTCGAGGATCGCGGCCTTCGTGTGGTCGCGCACGGCGATGATGAAGGGAAAGCCGTGGCGCGCGACATAGGCGTTGTTGAGTTCGCCAAACTCGGTGCGTTCGCCGTCGGTCAGGGCGTCGAGCCCGGCCGAGGCCTGTTCGGCCGTCGAGTCGGCGGTGAGCCGCCGCGCCTGGGCGAGCTTGCCGGCGAGGTCGGGATGGGCGGTGAGCACGCCCAGCCGTTCGGCCCGCGAGGCGGAGCGGAAGGCGCGGGCAAGTGCGCTGGCAAGACCCGTCGCGGTATCATGCGCGGGGCCAAGCTCCAGCGCCCAGGCGCGCTCGGCGACCCAGGGGGAATGTTCGTAGACGGCGCCGAAACGGGCGGTGAATTCCGCCTTGCCCATCCGGCTCGGCCGGTCGTGGCGGCGCGGCGGATGGGTCGCCGCCCAGTGCCGGGCGATATCGATGCGGCGCGGGAACCAGACGCCTTCGTGGCCCCGCGCATAGTCGAGGAAGCGCTTCAGCCCGGCCATCTTGCCCGGCCGCCCGATCAGCCGGCAGTGGAGCCCGACCGACATCATCTTGGCCGCCCCCGACTGTCCCTCGGCATAGAGCACGTCGAAGGCATCCTTCAGATAGGTGAAGAACTGCTCGCCGGTGATGTAGCCCGGGGCCGTCGCAAAGCGCATGTCGTTGGCTTCGAGCGTGTAGGGGATGACGAGCTGGTCGCGGTCCCCCGCCTCGATCCAGTAGGGCAGGTCGTCGTCGTAGGTGTCGGAGATCCAGTCGAACCCCGCCTCGGCGGTCAGCCGCACGGTGTTCACCGAACAGCGGCCGGTGTACCAGCCGGTCGGGCGGGCGCCGGTGACCGCGGTATGGAGCCGGATCGCCTCGGCGATCTGGCGGCGCTCCTCGTCTTCGGGCATGTCGCGGTGCTCGACCCATTTCAGCCCGTGCGAGGCGATCTCCCACCCCGCCGCCTGCATCGCCGCCACCTGTTCGGGCGAGCGCGCCAGCGCGGTGGCGACGCCGTAGATCGTCACCGGGATGGCCATGCCGGTGAAGAGCCGATGGAGCCGCCAGAACCCGGCCCGCGCGCCGTAGTCGTAGATCGATTCCATGTTCCAGTGGCGCTGCCCCGGCCAGGGTTGCGCGCCGGCGATGTCCGACAGGAACGCCTCGGAGGCCGCGTCGCCGTGGAGGATCGAGTTCTCGCCGCCCTCCTCGTAGTTCAGCACCATCGAGACGGCGATCCTCGCCCGGCCGGGCCAGTTCGCGTCGGGCGGGGTCGGGCCGTGGCCGGACATGTCGCGGGGATAGCGGTTCATGGTCACCTGCATCGTGGTGGCGAAAGATTAGACGGCGCCAGCGGCGATGATTATACGGAAAAAGGTGAAAGTCCTGGCGCGAAATCGCCGGATCGCTATTGGCGCCGCCGCAGCCGATGATGCGGCAAGGAAAAGGAGCCGGCATGGCGGGATATCTGACGACGCATGTGCTCGATACCGCGCGGGGATGTCCCGCGCACGGGGTGCGGATCACGCTCTGTCGTCTGTCATCGGGCGGGCGGGAGCCGCTGGCCGAGGCCGTGACCAATGCCGACGGCCGCACCGACTCGCCGCTCCTGCCGCGCGGGGACTTCGTGCGCGGCACCTACGAGCTTGTCTTCCACGCCGGCGACTATCTGCGGGCGACCGGGCAGGCCGGGGCCGAGCCGCTGTTCCTCGACGAGGTTCCGATCCGCTTCGGCATCGCCGAGGGCGAGGCGCATTACCACGTGCCCTTGCTGCTTTCGCCCTACGGCTACTCGACCTATCGCGGCAGTTGACAGGGTCAGAGGTCGCGGAAATAGGGGTCGATCCTCCAATAGTCGGCCAGGTCGCCGGCGCGCCCGTGCGCCATCCCGACCGTCGCCATCACATGAAGGTCGACGCCGAGGAGACCGGCGAGCCGCCAGCCACGCTCGGCTCCGTCGCGCGCCGGGCTGCCGGGGCCGAACATTGCCTCGATCTCGGCCGACGCGGTGACGATGGCAAGGATCAGTGCGCCCGCCGGCGCCTCGGGCCAGCGGCCGACCATGTCGCGCACCAGCGCCCGCCAGCCGTCTGGCGCATCGAGCAGGCGCTCGATCGCGAACTGCACCCTGTCGAGATCGCCCGGTGCGCCTGTTCCCGCCCCCGTCATCGTCCGGCCACGCCCCAACCGCGGCACCCTGCCGCCACCCACCCGCCCCGTTTCCCGCCGGTTTCGCGCCCCAAGTCAACGGCGAATCCGGGGCGAATCCGGAAACGGTGCGTTTTTGACCTTTCGATCAAGGGTGCGCGCGTTGCAGTTGCCGGGGACAAAAGCTAGCCTGTCTGCGATGATCGGGCGGGGCCGCAGCGGGAAGAGCGATGACCACCACCGGAGCGACAGGGTTTTCCAACGCTGAACGCAACCGGGGCGTTCCGCTGCAGACCGACTGGTTCGAGCAGGTCGCGGTCAACACGCCTGCGGCGGAGCGGCGCGCCGCGACACTGACCAACCGGCGCAGCGTCAAAAAGGAATGGCAGGCGGCCTGGCTTGTCAACGCAATCCGCTGCATCGACCTCACCACGCTTGCCGGCGACGACACCGAAGACCGGGTGCGCCGTCTCTGCGCCAAGGCGGCGCGGCCCTTGGCCGACCATATCATGGCCGGGCTCGGGCTCGACCGGGTGACGGCGGGGGCGGTCTGCGTCTACCCGACGATGGTGGCGGCGGCGGTCAAGGCGCTTCGGGGCACCGGCATCCCGGTCGCCTCGGTCGCCACCGGCTTTCCGGCGGGGCTGATGCCCCTCGACCTGCGGCTTGCCGAGATCCGCTATGCGGTGGATCAGGGTGCCGAGGAGATCGACATCGTCATCACCCGCGCCCATGTGCTCGATGCGAACTGGCCGGCACTTCACGACGAGGTCGCGGCGATGCGCGAGGCCTGCGGTGCAGCGCATCTGAAGGCGATCCTGGCGACGGGGGACCTGAAGACGCTCAGGAACGTCTACAAGGCCAGCATGGTGGCGATGCAGGCCGGCGCCGATTTCATCAAGACCTCGACCGGCAAGGAGGGCGTGAACGCGACCCTGCCGGTAAGCCTCGTCATGGTCCGCGCGCTCCGCGACTACGGCGATCGCACCGGCTTTCGCGTCGGCTTCAAGCCGGCGGGGGGCATGAAGACCGCGAAGGACGCGATCGCCTGGCAGATCCTGATGAAGGAGGAGTTGGGCAACGACTGGCTCCGCCCCGACCTCTTCCGGCTCGGGGCCTCCTCGATGCTTGGCGACATCGAGCGGCAGCTCGACCACCACGTGACCGGGCGCTATGCGGCGTCCTCGCGCCATGCGCTGGCGTGATCCGAAGGTGCCCCGCCGGGTCGGCACGGGCGGCAACCGGCCCGCGGGGTGGGCGAGATGCGCCCGCCCCGGGGGGGCGGGTCGGGCGCTGCCCGTGCTGGCGCACGGGCGGGTAGTCGGGCGGGTGTTCGGCCCGGACAGGCAGGCAGAAAGCAAGGTTCAATGCCCAGCGTGAGCGAAATCCTCGAGACGATGGACTACGGCCCGGCGCCGGAGGCGGCGGGCGAGGTCACGGCCTGGCTGAAGGCGCGCGGCGGCTTCGGCCATTTCATCGACGGCGGCTTCACCAGGGCGGCGCAGAGCTTCGCCACCGTCAACCCCGCCACCGGCGAGGTGCTGGCCGAGGTCGCGCAGGGCTCGGCGGCCGACATCGCCCTGGCGGTGAAGGCCGCCCGCGCCGCCCTGCCCCGCTGGTCGCGCCTTGCCGGGCACGAGCGGGCCAAATGGCTCTACGCGCTCGCCCGGCACGTGCAGAAGCGCGAGCGCTTCCTCGCCGTGCTGGAGACGCTCGACAACGGCAAGCCGATCCGCGAAAGCCGCGACATCGACGTGCCGCTCGTCGCGCGGCACTTCTACCACCACGCCGGCTGGGCCGAGCTGCTGGAGACCGAGTTTCCCGGTCACGGCCCGGTCGGCGTCTGCGGCCAGATCATCCCGTGGAACTTCCCGCTGCTGATGCTCGCCTGGAAGGTCGCCCCGGCGCTCGCCGCGGGCAACACCGTGGTGCTGAAGCCCGCCGAGCAGACGCCGCTCTCCGCCCTCGCCTTCGCCGAGATCTGCGCCGAGATCGGCCTGCCCAAGGGGGTCGTCAACATCGTCACCGGCGACGGCGAAACCGGCGCGGCGCTGGTCGCGGCAGAGGTCGACAAGATCGCCTTCACCGGCTCGACCGAGGTCGGCCGGGCGATCCGCAGGGCCACCGCCGGGACGGGCAAGAAGCTGACGCTGGAGCTCGGCGGCAAGTCGCCCTTCGTCGTCTTCGCCGACGCCGACCTCGACGCCGCCGTCGAGGGCGTGGTCGACGCGATCTGGTTCAACCAGGGCCAGGTCTGCTGCGCGGGGTCGCGCATCCTCGTGGCCGAGGCGGCGGCGGGCGCGTTCCAGAAGCGGCTCGCGGCGCGGATGGCGAAGCTCAGGATCGGCGACCCCCTCGACAAGTCCACCGACGTCGGCGCCATCGTCGATGCAACCCAGCTTGCCCGCATCCGCGACCTCGTCGCGCAGGGAGAGGCGCAGGGCGCCGTCTTCCACCAGGCACCGGCGCAGCTTCCCCCGAAGGGCTGCTTCTTCGCGCCCGGCTTCCTCACCAATGTCGCCCCCGCCAACATCGTGTCGGAGGTCGAGATTTTCGGTCCCGTCGCCACGCTCACCACCTTCCGCACGCCGGAAGAGGCGGTGGATCTGGCCAACAACAGCCGCTACGGTCTTGCCGCCTCGATCTGGTCGGAAAACGTCAACCTCGCGCTCGACATGGCCTCGAAGGTCAGGGCGGGGGTGGTCTGGATCAATTCCACCAACGTCTTCGACGCCGGCGCGGGCTTCGGCGGCTACCGCGAAAGCGGCTTCGGCCGCGAGGGCGGGCGCGAGGGGATGCGCGAATACCTGTCCTTGCCCTCTGCCAGGGCAAGACCCGAAGCGGCGGCCGGACGGCTCGACGCGGCCCCCCGTCCCGGCGCCCCGGCCGATGGTCCCGCGCCGCTCGACCGGACGGCGAAGCTCTACATCGGGGGCGCGCAGAAACGGCCCGACTCGGGCTATTCCTGGGCGGTCGTGGCGAAAGGGCACGAGATCGGCCTCGCCGGCCTCGGCAACCGCAAGGACATCCGAAACGCGGTCGAGGCGGCGCATGCGGCGAAGGGCTGGGGCAAGGCCACCGGCCACAACCGGGCGCAGGTGCTCTATTACCTGGCCGAGAACCTCTCGGCGCGGGAGGCGGAGTTCACCGCGCGGCTCAGATCGGCGGGCGTCCCGAAGCCGGAGGGCGAAGTCGCCGCGGCGATCCGCCGGGCCTTCTGGTACGCCGCGCAGGCCGACAAGTTCGACGGCGCGGTGCATTCGACGAAATCGGCGCATGTGACGCTCGCCATGCCCGAAGCCTTCGGGGTGATGGGCGTGGCCTGCCCGGACGACGCGCCGCTTCTGGGCTTCCTCAGCCTGATCCTTCCCGCCATCGCGATGGGCAACCGGGTGGTGGCGGTCCCCGCGCCCTCGATGCCGCTCGCCGCGACCGACCTCTACCAGGTCTTCGACACCTCCGACCTGCCGGGCGGGGTGGTGAACATCGTCACCGGCGCGAAGGACGAACTGGCCAAGGTGCTCGCGCAGCACGACGACGTGGCGGCGATCTGGTATTGCGGCGGGCCCGAGGGCCGCGCGATGGTCGAAGGCGAAAGCGCCGGCAACCTCAAGGCCACCTGGACCTTCGCCAACCGCGACTGGCGCGCGGCCGATGGTCAGGGCCGCGAATTCCTGCTACGCGCGACGCAGGTGAAAAACATCTGGGTTCCCTACGGCGAATGACCGACATCCTCTTCCCCCCGCCCGCCCCGGTTCTCGTGCCGCTGCGCGACGGCGCCGGCTTCTACCCGGTGATCCGAATCTTCTGCGTCGGGCGCAACTATGCCGACCATGCGAAGGAGATGGGGGGCGAGGTGGACCGCGAGGCGCCCTTCTACTTCACCAAGTCGCCCGCGCATCTGGTGCTGTCGGGCGCGACCGTTCCCTATCCGCCGGGCACGAAGGATTTCCACCACGAGATGGAATTCGTCGTGGCGCTTGGGGCAGAGGGATTCCGGGTGCCCGAGGCCCGCGCGATGGACCTCGTCTTCGGCTACGCGGCCGGGCTCGACATGACCCGGCGCGACCTGCAGGGCGTGGCGAAGGACAAGCGCCGCCCCTGGGACACCGGCAAGGATTTCGAGAATGCCGCCGTGCTCGGCCCGCTCACCCGCGCCGCCGACTTCGGCCTTCCGGGGCCGCAGGCGATCACGCTCACCCTCAACGGCGAGCCGGTGCAGCGGTCGCACCTGTCCGAGATGGTCTGGTCGGTTCCCGAGATCATCGCCCATCTCTCGACGCTCTATCACCTCGCCCCCGGCGACCTGATCTACACCGGCACGCCGGCAGGCGTGGGCCCGGTGACCCCCGGCGACCGGCTGCACGGAGAGATCGACGGGCTGGCCGCGGTCGACCTGACCATCGCCGCGGCCGAGTGACGGGCCTGGCGCCGCCGCCCCGCTGCCTGGCGCCGGGGCCGCGCGGCGGGCGTCGGATTGCCGCCGGTTCCGCGTCGGACATCCGTCGGTTTTCCGTCCCGACAGGGCGCGCGGCGGAACATTTGCCCGCGCAACGGGGCTGGCGGGACCGAATCGCCCTGGCGCGCCTCATCTGGCCCGCGCTTCTGACGGCCCCCGGCGCGGCCGATGCCCATGCCTCGGAGCGCGCGGTGATGCTGACCCTGCCGACCGGCTGGTATCTCGCGGGTGCGGCGGTGGCGGTGGCGCTGACCGCGCTTCTCGCGCTGCTGTCCGGCCGTCTGCCCGCCTTCGCTGCGCGGCCGCTCTTCGAACGGCGCGCCCTTCTGCCGCGCGCCGTCACGAGCTGGGCCGGCGCCGCGATCCTCTGGGCGCTGGTCGCCGTTGGCGTGTTCGGCACCCGCGACCCGCTGGAAAACCTCCTGCCGCTCGCGGTCTGGACGGCGCTCTGGGTGGGGTTCACGCTGGCCTCGATCATCCTCGGCAACCTCTGGCGCGACGTCGAGCCCTGGACCGGCCCGGTGCGCACGCTCCGCCGGCTGACCGGCTGGCGCGGGTCGGTCGGGCTTTCCCGCCTCGGCCACCTGCCGGCCGTCGCCGGGCTTCTCGCCTTCGCCTGGTTCGAGATCGTCTCGCTTGCGCCGTCCGATCCCCTGGTGCTGGCCCGCGCGGTGGCGGTCTACTACCTGCTGATCCTCGCGCTCGCCGTGGCAGAGGGCGAGGACTGGCTGGCGAGAGGCGAGTTCCTGACCGTCTATTTCGCCATGATCGCCCGCATCGCGCCCTTCTGGGCGGAATACGCCGGCACCCGCGTCACTGTCATGGCGGGATGGCCCGGCGCGCAGCTCCTGCGGATGGGCGCGCTTCCGCCCTCCGCCATCGCCTTCGTCACGCTCCTGCTCGCCTCGGTCAGCTTCGACGGGCTGCACGAGACCTTCTGGTGGCTGGCGCGGCTCGGCCTCAACCCGCTGGAGTTCCCCGGCCGGTCGGCCGTCGTCGGCGCCAACAGCGCTGGCCTCGTCGCCTTCTGGGGCCTGACGGCGGCGCTGATCCTCGGTGCCGTCCGCGCCGGACTGCCGCGCGGCGCGCGCTTCGGCGCGCTCGCCGGGCCGATGATGCTGTCCTTCCTGCCGATCGCGGCGGGCTATCACGTCGCGCACTATCTCGTGGCGCTGCTGACCGACGGGCAATACGCGCTCGCCGCGCTCAACGACCCGTTCGGCACCGGCGCGGCGCTGCTCGGCCTGCCGGAGCACTGGGTTTCCTTCGGCTTTCTCAACACCCGGGGCGGCGTCCTGGCGATCTGGACGGCGCAGTTCGCGGTGATCACCGCCGCGCACGTGCTGGCCGTGCTGATCGGCTTCCGCCTCGCCCCGGCGGCCGGCGCCGGCCGGGGCCTGCGCGCGCATCTGCCGATGACGCTGCTGATGGTCGCCTACACCGTCTTCGGACTCTGGCTCCTGTCGGCGCCCACCGGCGCGTGAGAAAAGCATTTGCAATGCGCCCCGCTTCGTTGTTCCGTGACCCGAGGAAACCCCAGCGCGCGGAAGGCAAGAACCGCGCCGGCTCAACAGCGGAGACGGTTGATGGCACATAGACTGATCACCCCAGGTCCCTCGCGCCGCACGCTTCTGAAGGGCATGGCCGCGGGCGGCGCGCTTCTGGCGACGGGCTTCGCGCCGCGCTTCGTCCAGGCGCAGTCCTCGGCGCCGATCAAGCTCGGCTTCCAGCTTCACCGCACCGGCATCGGCGCCTCCTACGGCCGCTGGTACGAGCGCACCGCGACGGCGGCGCTGAAGGTGCTGAACGAGGCCGGCGGCATCAACGGCCGCCCGGTGGAGATCGTCTTCGAGGACGATGGCACCGACCCCAAGCGCGGCGCCGAGGTGGTGGAGAAGCTGACCGCCCAGGCCGGCTGCGACCTGATCTTCGGCACGCTCTTCTCGCATGTCGTGGCAGGCTCTGCGCCGCGCGCGGGCGAACTGAAAGTGCCCTATGTCATCTGTTCGGAAGGCCACCAGCTCGCCTCGGGCGGGCTCAACCGCTGGACGCTCCAGCCCGGCATCACCGACGTGAAAAGCCAGGTGCAGTCGATGGCGCCCTGGGTCATGCAGAACCTCGGCAAGAAGGTCACGATGATCTTCCCCGACTACGCCTTCGGCCATGACCACCGCGACTATTTCAGCGCCGCCGTCACGGCTGAGGGCGGCGAGGTCGTCGCCCAGATCGCCATCCCGCCGACCGAGACCACCTTCACCCGCTACTTCCCGCAGATCCCGGCCGAGACCGAGGTGCTCTATCACGTCATGGTCGGTCCGGCCGTCCTGACCTTCGTCAAGGAGCTGGGCGAGTTCTACGGCACCGGCGAGCGGCCGCAGATCTTCGGCTTCATCGACAGCCTCGAGGCGGTCGACATCGCCTCGCCGGGCCTCGAGTTCCTTGACGGCACGCATTTCTGGGAAGGCCATCCGCGCTACAGGCAGGCGGACGCGGGCGAACACGAAACCTTCTACCGCGCCGCGGTGGGGGTCGACGACAACGGCGCCTCGGCCACCGATCCGGCCGACATCTCGACCTATGCGCACATGTTCTCGGTCTGGGAAACGCTCTTCGCCATCCGCGACGCGATGGCGGCCGCCGGCTATCAGGGCCCCGACGACCGGCAGAAGGTCGTCGAGGCAATCGAGGCGATGACCGAGTTCGCGGAGGGCCAGGACCATCCGCAGGGTCCGAAGGTGTTCAACGGCAAGACCCACCAGGTCTTCGGGCTCCAGTCGATCTCGAAGGTGGAGGGCGGCAAGCTTACCCGCGTCCACCAGACCGCGATGGAGGACGGCTTCTATCCCGACGAGGTCGACTACACGACGATGAGCTTCTGAGCCCGAGCGGGCGGGGCAACCCCCGCCCGGTTGCCCCGTGGACTTCGGACCCTATCTTCTCCTCGCCCTGATGGAGGGCCTTGTCACCGCCGCGGTGCTGGCGCTCACCGCCTCGGGGCTGAGCCTTGTCTTCGGCATCATGCGCGTGGTCAACGTCGCGCATGGCGAGTTCTTCATGCTGGGCGCGGTGCTGGCCTGGTTCGCCTCGCAATGGGTGCCGGGGCCGCCGGCGGTGGCCTTCGCGGTGGCGCTGGTGATCTGCCCGCTGATCGTCGGCGCCATCGCCGCCTTGGCCGACATGCTGGTGCTGAAGCGGCTGAACTACGAGCCGGAGGCGACGATCGTCGCCACGATCGGCCTGCTCTACGTCCTGCAGCAGGCGGCACTCAGCCTCTTCGGCCCGGATGCGCGCCCCGTGCCCCCGCCCTTCGCCTTCCGCCTGCAACTGCCGTGGTTCGGCTATTCCGGCTACAAGCTCGCCGTCGTCCTGGCGGCAGCACTTCTGCTTGTCGGCGTCTGGCTGATCCTCCGGCATACGCGGGCGGGGCTGGTGATGCGGGCGACCCAGATCGACCGGGACACCGCGCGCGCCTTCGGCATCAACGTCGACCGGGTCTATGCCGGGGTCTTCGCGATGGGCGCGGGGCTTGCCGCCATCGCCGCCGTGCTGGTGGTGCCGATCCAGCAGGCGCATTACCTGATGGGGACCGACCCCCTGCTTCTGTCCTTCATCGTCGTCATCATCGGCGGGCTCGGCAGCTTGCGCGGCACGCTTCTGGCGGCGCTGCTGATCGGGCTGTCGGACGGTGTCATCTCCACCTTCTTCGCGCCGACGCTGGCCAAGATCGTGGCGACGCTCGCCGTGGCGCTGGTGCTGGTGTTCCGCCCGCAGGGCCTGTTCGGGACGCGCGCGGCATGAGGGCGGACCGCGCGCTTCTGCTCCATCTTGGCGTGCTCGCCGCGCTGCTCGCGCTGCATCTGGCGGCCCCGCCCTACCACCACACCAACATCGCCCGGATCATGGTGCTGGCGATCTACGCGATGGGCTACAACATCGCCTTCGGCTACACCGGGCTTCTCAGCCTCGGCCATGCGCTTTTCTTCGGCGCCGGGCTCTATGGCGCGGGGCTTCTGGTCTATCACGGCGGGGCCGGCGCGGCGGTGGCGCTGGCGGCGGGCGTCCTTGCCGGCGGGGCCGTGGCGCTGGCGGTCGGGCTTCTGGCGCTGCGCACCGCGGGTGTCGCCTTCATGATCGTGACGCTGATGTTCGCGCAGGCCGGCTACCTCACGATCCTCTACTTCGGCGCCTGGACCCGCGGCGACGAGGGCATCGTCATCCCGCAGGCGGCGCGGGTGATCGCCGGGCTCGATCTTGCCGACGACGCCACCCGCTACCTCGTCGCGCTGGCGCTCTTCGCCGTGGCGCTCCTGGCCAATCTCGCGCTCGTCCGCTCTCCCTTCGGCCGGGTGATGGTGGCGATGCGCGAGAACGAGGAGCGGAGCCGGATGCTCGGCTTCAACCCGTTCACGGTGAAGCTGGTAGCCCTCACCATCTCGGGGTTCTATGCCGGGCTTTCGGGCGCTTCCTATGCGCTGATGTTCGGCTATGTCGGCGCCAGCCTCGCCTCGGTGCAGTATTCGATCCTGCCGCTTCTCTACGTGCTTCTCGGCGGCGCCGGCACCGTGCTCGGCCCGTTCCTCGGGGCGCTGGCGATGTTCTACCTGATCGACTGGGCAAGCGCGCTGACCGATGCGCACCAGTTCGTCACCGGGGCGGCGTTGGTGCTGCTCGTCCTCTTCGCGCCGAAGGGCATCCTCGGCACGCTTCGGGCAAGGGGGGCGGCATGGCTGCCGTGACGCTTCTGGAGGCCCGCGGCCTGACCCGCCATTTCGGCGGGCTCAGGGCCGTGAACGGGGTCGACTTCGCGCTGGAGGCGGGCGAGATCCACGCGCTGATCGGGCCGAACGGCGCGGGCAAGACCACCTTCGTCAGCCTCCTGTCGGGGCGCATCCCGGCGCAGTCGGGCACGATCCGGCTCAGGGGCCGCGACATCACCCGCCTGCCCGCCCATGCCCGCGTCCGCGCCGGCATCGCCTATACCTTCCAGATCACCCAGGTCTACGCCGCGCTTTCGGTCTTCGACAACGTCGCGCTTGCGGTGCAGGGCCGCGGCGGCCATCCGCTGGCGGCGGAGACGATGGCCGCGCTCGACCGCGTGGGCCTTGCCGACCGCGCCGGCCAGACTGCCGGCACGCTCAGCTACGGCCACCAGCGGGTGCTGGAGATCGCGATGGGGCTGGCGCTCCGGCCCCTTCTTCTCATCCTCGACGAGCCGACGCAGGGGCTGGCGGAGGGCGAGATCGCCACCTTCAAGGACATCGTCCGCTCGGTCGTGCCGCAGACGACGGTGCTTCTGATCGAGCACAACATGGACGTGGTGATGGGGCTCGCCCAGCGGATCACGGTGCTGAACTTCGGCGAGGTGCTGGCCACCGGAACGCCCGCGGAGATCCGCGCCGACCCGGCGGTGCAGGCCGCCTATCTGGGGGGATAGATGCTGATCCTCGACGCCATCGACGGAGGGTATGGCGCGGTGCAGGTGCTGCGCGGGCTGACGCTGTCGGTCGGACCCGGCGAGGTCCTGTGCGTCATGGGGCGCAACGGCGCAGGCAAGTCGACGATGCTGAAGGCGATCATGGGACAGGTGCCGGTGACGGCGGGGCGGATCACCCTTGACGGCGCGCGGATCGACGGGCTGCCGGCGCACGAGGTGCCGCGCCACGGCATCGGCTACGTGCCGCAGGGCCGCCGGCTCTTCGGCGACCTGACGGTGGCCGAGAACATCGAGATCGGGCTGATGACGCGGGCCCGCGGCGCGCGGGTGCGCGAAACCGTGCTCGACCTTTTCCCGCGGCTCAGGGAACGCATGGGCCAGGTCTCGCGCACGCTCTCGGGCGGCGAGCAGCAGATGCTCGCCATCGCCCGAGCGCTCTGCCTCGAGCCCAAGGTGCTGCTTCTGGACGAGCCGACCGAGGGCTTGCAGCCCTCGATGATCGCGCTGATCCGCGACACGGTGGTGGCGCTGAAGGCGACCGGGGTGGCGACGGTCCTCGTCGAGCAGCGCGTCGATGCCGCGCTTTCGGTGGGCGACCGGATCGCCTTCATCGTAGGCGGCCAGGTGGCCGAGACGGTGCCGGTGAAGGGGCTGCATCCGGGTGCCGTCCATTTCGCCGCCTATGTCGGGGTCTGAGCGCCGGCCTTTCCGCGCCGCGGCTTCCGCGCCAGAATTATCTTGCGCGAATCTCGCCGCTCTTTACCACTTGATAAAAATCCAGGCGCCGCGAGCGCAAGCTACAGGGGGAGCTGACATGACGAGACTGCTCAGGGCCGGCATCAGCCGGCGCCATCTGATCGCCACGGCGGCGGGCGCGGCGGCGACCGGGATCCTCGGCCTGCCGCGCCGCGCCTTTGCGGCCGACCCGGTGAAGGTCGCCGGCATCTACACCGTGCCGGTGGAACAGCAGTGGGTGAGCCGCATCCACAAGGCGGCCGAGGCCGCCGTTGCCGCCGGCGCGGCGGAATACGTCTATACCGAGAACACCGCCAACACCGACTATCCCCGCGTGATGCGCGAATATGCCGAACAGGGCTACAAGCTGATCGTCGGCGAGATCTTCGGGGTCGAGGAAGAGGCTCGCGAGGTCGCCGACGAGTATCCCGACGTGGCCTTCCTGCTCGGCTCCTCGTTCCCGGCCGACCAGGCGCATCCGAACCTCGCCGTCTTCGACAACTACATCCAGGATGCGAGCTATCTTTCCGGCATCATCGCCGGCGCCATAACCAAGGGCAACATCGGCATGGTCGGCGGTTTCCCGATCCCCGAGGTCAACCGGCTGATGAACGCCTTCATGGCCGGTGCGCGCGAGATGAATCCCGATATCCGCTTCCAGGTCTCGTTCATCGGCTCCTGGTTCGATCCGCCCAAGGCCAAGGAAACCGCCTTCGCCATGATCGACGGCGGCGCCGACATGCTCTACGCCGAACGCTTCGGCGTCTCGGACGCGGCCAAGGAACGCGGCGTGCTGGCGATCGGCAACGTGATCGACACGCAAGCGGATTATCCCGACACGGTGGTCGCCTCGGCGCTGTGGCATTTCGAGCCGACGCTGAACGCGGCGCTCGCCAATGTCGCCGGGGGCACGTTCAAGGCCGACAACTACGGCATCTATTCCCACATGAAGGAAGGCGGCTGCTCGCTCGCGCCGCTCGGCACCTTCGAGGGCAAGGTGCCCGAGGCGGCGATGAAGCTGGTCTCCGAGCGCGAGGCGGCAATCCGCGACGGCAGCTTCACCGTCGCGATCGACGACGGCGAACCGAAGTCGTCCTGATGGCACCGGAGGCGGGGGCGGAGGTCGTCCTCCGCCTGTCCGGCATCACCAAGCGGTTCGGGCCGCTGCTGGCCAACGACGCGATCGGGTTCGATCTCAGGAAGGGCGAGGTCATCGCCCTTCTGGGCGAGAACGGCGCCGGCAAGACCACGCTGATGAACATCCTCTTCGGCCACTACACGGCCGATGCGGGCACGGTCGAGGTCTTCGGCCGGGCGCTGCCGCCGGGCCATCCGCGCGCGGCGCTGGACGCAGGCGTGGGCATGGTGCACCAGCACTTCACGCTTGCCGACAACATGACGGTGCTGGAGAACATCCTGCTCGGCACCCGGCCGCTTCTCGCGGCCCGGCTCGGCGCGCGCGCGGGGCGGGCGAAGGTGGCGCGGCTCGCGCAGGACTTCGGCCTTGCCGTCGATCCCGGGGCGCGGGTCGGCGCGCTGTCGGTCGGCGAGCGGCAGCGGGTGGAAATCCTCAAGGCGCTCTACCGCGACGCGCGCATCCTGATCCTTGACGAGCCGACCGCGGTGCTGACCCCGCAGGAGACGGCGGCGCTGTTCGAGACGCTCAGGAAGGCGGTCGCGCAGGGGCTCTCGGTGATCTTCATCTCGCACAAGCTGGGCGAGGTGATGGCGATTTCCTCGCGCGTGCTGGTGCTGCGCCACGGCCGGCTTGTCGGCGAGGTCGCCACCGCCGCGACCGACCGGCACCGGCTGGCCGAGATGATGGTCGGCGCCGAGATCGCCGCACCCCGGCTTTCGGAGCGTGCCCCCGGCCCCGCGCTGCTGACGCTGTCGAACGTCGATACGCCGCGGCGCGGCAACGCGCCCGGACTAAGGGGCGTCAACCTGACACTCCGCGCCGGACAGATCACCGGACTTGCCGGGGTGTCCGGCAATGGCCAGGCAGCACTCGCCGCCCTGATCGGCGGGCTGGAAACGCCCGAAAGGGGCGGCATGGAACTGCATGGCGAGGTGCCGGCCGACTGGTCGGCCCGCCGGGCCATCGCCGCCGGAATCGCCCGCATCCCCGAGGACCGGCACCGGACCGGGACGGTCGCCGACTTCACGCTGACCGAGAACGCGGTGCTCGAGACCTATGCCGGCACCCCCTACAGCCGGAAGGGCTGGATGGACTGGGCGGCGGCGGAGGGGTTCGCGCGGCGGATCATCGAGACCTACGACGTGCGCTGCCCCGGCCCGCAGGCCCGCATCCGGCTTCTGTCGGGGGGCAACATGCAGAAGCTGATCCTCGGCCGGGTGCTGGAGGCGAAACCCCGCATCATCCTCGCCAACCAGCCGGTGCGCGGGCTCGACATCGGCGCAGTGACCTTCGTGCACAACCGGCTCATCGCGGCGCGCGACGCGGGCGCGGCGGTGCTGCTGATCTCGGAGGACCTCGACGAGGTGATGGCGCTTTCGGACGTGATCCATGTCATCTACGAGGGGCGCCTGTCGCCCGCCTTCCCGCGCGGGGCGATGACCCCGGCCGGGCTCGGCACCTGGATGGCCGGGCACGGTTTCGACGGGGGGCGGGATGCGGCTTGAGCCGATCGCCAACCCGTCCTCCGCCCGCACCTTCGGGCTGCCCGCGGCGGCGCTGGGCTTCACCGTCGTGGTCGCCTCGGTGCTGGCGCTGGTGGCCGGCGCCGACCCGTTTGCCACGCTCGGGCTGATCGTCAAGGGCGCGGCGGGATCGAAATTCGCCCTTCTCGAGACGCTGAACCGCGCCACGCCCCTGATCTTCACCGGCCTTGCCGTGGCGGTGGCGTTCCGCGCCCGGCTCTGGAACATCGGCGCCGAGGCGCAGCTCTACGCCGGCGCCGTCGTCACCGTGCTCCTCGGCACCGGCGCCCTTCCCCTGCCCTCGGCGCTTCTGATCCCGGTGATCGCCCTTGCCGCCGCACTGGCCGGCGCGCTCGTCCTCCTCGGCCCGGTTCTGCTCAAGACCCGGCTCGGCGTCGACGAGGTCGTCACCACGCTTCTGTTCAACTTCATCATGCTCCTGTTCGTCTCCTGGCTTCTCGAAGGGCCGCTGAAGGACCCGATGGGCATGGGCTGGCCGAAGTCGCCGGCGCTGGAAAAGGCCGCGCGGCTGCCGCGCATCGTCGAGGGGTTGAGGCTCCACTGGGGCTTCGCACTCGGGCTTCTCTCGGCCGTCGCCGTCTGGGTGGTCCAGACCCGCACCACGCTCGGCTACGAAATCCGCGCCGTCGGGCTGAATGCCGAGGCGGCGCGCTTTGCCGGCATTCCGGTCGGCCGGGTGATGGTCAAGACCGCGCTTCTCTCCGGGGGCCTTGCCGCGCTCGCGGGCTTTTCCGAGGTTGCGGGGCTCAAGGGCAACCTGACCTTGGATCTCTCGCCCGGCTTCGGCTACACCGGGATCATCGTCGCCATGCTGGCGCTGCTGAATCCGCTCGGCGTCGTCGTCTCGGCGGTCTTCGTCGCCGGCGTCTTCGTCGGCGCCGACAGCATGAGCCGGGCGGCCGGCGTGCCGACCTACATCGCCGACATCCTGACCGCCACGGCGCTTCTGGCGATGGTGCTGGCGATCCGGCTGACGCGCACGCGGGTCAGGTGGCGCTGATGGAGATGTTCGACATCCTCATGACCGCGAGCTTCTGGGCCGCCGCCGTCCGCATCGCCTCGCCGCTGATCTTCGCCACGCTCGGGGAACTCATCTGCGAACGCGCGGGAGTTCTGAACCTCGGGATCGAGGGGATCATGGTGATCGGCGCCTTCACCGGCTGGATGACGGTCTACCTCGGCTTCGGGCTCTGGACCGGGGTTCTCGTCGCCATGCTGGCGGGGATGCTCTTCGGGCTTCTTCACGCCACGCTGACCGTGCCGTTCGGGCTCAGCCAGCATGTCGTCGGGCTCGGCATCACGCTCCTTGCCACCGCGACCGCGGCCTTCGCCTATCGCCTGTCGCTGCCCGAGGTCACCTCGCCGCCGAAGATCGTGCCGTTCCAGTCGGTCGAGATCCCCGGCCTGTCGCAGATCCCGCTGGTCGGGCCCGCCTTCTTCGCCCAGACCCCGCTCACCTACCTCGCCTTCGTCCTCGTCGCGGTGGTCTCGGTCGTGCTCTACCGCACGCCCCTGGGCCTCGCCCTCCGCGCCGCGGGGGAAAACCCGGCCTCGGTCGAGGCGCAGGGCCTGTCGGTCACCGCGATCCGCATGGGCGCGGTGATCGCCGGCTCCGGCCTGATGGCGGTCGGGGGCGCGTTCCTGACCATGTCGGCGTTTTCGTCCTTCTTCTTCGAGATGGTGAACGGGCGCGGCTGGATCTGCATCGCGCTCGTCGTCTTCGGCGCCTGGCGGCCGGGCAAGGCGGCGCTCGGCGCGCTTCTCTTCGCCGCCTTCGACGCGCTCCAGGTGCGGCTCCAGCAGACACCGGTCGGGGCCTATGTGCCCTATCAGGTGTTCCTGATGGTGCCCTATGTGCTGTCGATCCTCGCGCTCGTCCTGATGTCGCGCCGCGCCGAGGTTCCGGCGGCGCTGATGGTCCCGTTCAACAAGGGGGAACGGTGATGTTCGACCTTCTCGTCAGGGGCGGCACCCTGCCCGACGGCCGCGTCTGCGACATCGCCATCCGGGGCGACCGCATCGTCGCCACCGGCCGGGTGGAGGGCGAAGCGCGCGAGGTGATCGACGCCACGGGCGACCTCGTCTCGCCGCCCTTCGTCGATCCGCATTTCCACCTCGACGCGACGCTCAGCTACGGCCTGCCGCGGGTGAACGCCTCCGGCACGCTGCTGGAAGGCATCGCGCTCTGGGGCGAGCTGCGCGAGATCGCCACGGTCGAGGAGATGGTCGCCCGCGCGCTGAGCTATTGCGACTGGGCGGCCTCGATGGGGCTTCTCGCCATCCGCAGCCATGTCGACACCACGCCCGACCACCTGCGCACCGTCGAGGCGATGCTGGAGGTGAAGCGGCAGGTGGCCGGCTACATCGACCTGCAACTCGTGGCCTTCCCGCAGGACGGGCTCTACCGCGCGAGAACGGGGCGCGAGAACCTGATCCGCGCGCTCGACATGGGGCTCGACGTCGTCGGCGGCATCCCGCATTTCGAGCGCACGATGGCCGAGGGCGCCGAGTCGCTCCGCGACCTCTGCCGCATCGCCGCCGACCGCGGGCTGAGGGTCGACATCCACTGCGACGAAAGCGACGACCCGATGAGCCGCCATGTCGAGACGCTGGCGGCGGAGGTCACGCGCCACGGGCTTGGCGGCCGGGCGGCGGGGAGCCACCTGACCTCGATGCATTCGATGGACAACTACTATGTCTCCAAGCTCCTGCCGCTGATCGCCGAAAGCGGCATGGCGGCGATCCCCAATCCGCTGATCAACATCACGCTTCAGGGTCGACACGACACCTTCCCCAAACGCCGCGGCCTGACCCGGGTGAAGGAGATGCAGGCCCAGGGCATCACCGTCGGCTGGGGCCAGGACTGCGTCATGGACCCCTGGTATTCGCTCGGCACCGCCGACATGCTCGACGTGGCCTTCATGGGCCTCCACGTCGCCCAGATGACCCATCCCGAGGAAATGGCGCGCTGTTTCCGCATGGTGACGGAAGACAACGCGCGGATCATGGGGCTTGAGGGCTACGGGCTGGAAAAGGGCTCCGTGGCCTCGCTGGTGATCCTCGACGCCGGCAGCCCGACCGAGGCGCTCAGGCTCCGCGCCGAACGGCTGGCGGTGGTGTCGAAGGGCAAGGTGATCGCTCGCCGCGACCGCAACGACGCGCGGCTCGCGCTCTCCGGCCGGCCGGAAAGCGTGCGGCGGCGGCATCGGATGCCCTGAGGCCCGTCACCCCCGCCCCGTCACCCCCGCCCCGTCACCCTCCGCCCGTCACCCTCCGCCCGTCACCCCAATTTCACGGGCGCGATGTCAGCCAGACCCCTGCCAGCGTCACGGCAAGGCCCGCGAACATCGCCGGTGTCAGAGGCTCGGCGAAGAGCGCCCAGGCCCAGAGCATCGTCACCGGCGGGCTGAGGTAGATCGCCGCGCTGACCTTGGCTGCGGGGAACATCCGCAACGCCGTGTAGTAGAGCGAATAGGTCGCGAAGGTCGCGATCAGCACCAGCCAGGCCATGCCGAGCGCGAAATCGCGCGTCATCGGCGGCGTCAGCCCGTCCCCCGCAAGCAGCGAGCAGGCTCCGAAAAGGGCCGAGCCGGTCAGGGTGTGGATGCAGAGGCCCTGATGCACCGGCATGTGCAGACCCTTGCGCCCCTTGTGGAGCACCGAGGCCAGCGCAAAGACCAGCATCGAGCCCACCGTCAGCCCGTAGGCCCAGAGCGGGGCCGGCCCGAAGCCGAGGCTGTCGAACGACACGACCAGCACGCCCGTCACCGCGATCGCGGTGCCCAGCCACTGCCGCCCGCTCAACCGTTCGCCGAGAACCGGCTGCGACAGCGCGGCGATGGCCAGCGGCAGGAGGTCGGAGATCAGCGCGACAAGCCCCGTCGGCACCCGCTGTTCGATCGCCAGCGCGAAGCCGCCGAGGTAAAGGAACACCGCCATCACCCCGAAGCCGATCTGCGGCAGCACCGCCCGCAGCCGGAGCCTTGGCCCGAACGTCAGCGCGAAGGGCAGAAGGATCAGCCCCGACAGGAGCGTGCGCCAGAACAGCAGCAGGAAGACGCTCGCCTCCTCGTTGGCGAAGCGGATGCCGACGAAGCCGGAACTCCAGCCGATCACCAGCAGGGTGGCCATGACCGGCCAGAGGAACGGGTGCCGGTTCGGCGCGGCGGAAGACAGCGGGAAGTCGGTCATGACGGGCTCGCGCGACGGGAACTGCCGGCCCGGCATAGCCGGTCACACGCACAGGAGCACATGACAAATCCAGATGGCGTCATGAAGATGCAGCCGCCGTGTAGCTGCCTGATTGCGAGATGGAGCCGATTGGTGCATCCTTGCGGCGATCCGCAGCGGAACCCGCCATGCCCGACCTGATGACACGCCGTCTCGACATCGACGCCCTGAGGGTGCTTCGCGCGATCCGCCAGCATGGCGGGATCACCCGCGCGGCCGAGGCGCTGGGCCTGACGCAATCGGCCGTCAGCCACAAGGTCAAGCGGCTGGAGACCAGCCTCGACAGCGACCTGCTCAGCCGCAGGCCCGGCGCGCCGATGTTCACCGCGGCGGGCGAAGACCTCCTCGGCTATGCCGACCGGATCGTCGGCCTGCACGACGAGGCGCTGCTGAGCCTCACCAGGACCGATCTTGCAGGGCGCATCCTTCTGGGACTGACCGAGGACACCACCTGTTCGGACCTTTCCCGCATCCTCGGCCGGTTCCGCCGCCTGCACCCGCAGGTCGCCGTCCGCACCAGGGTCCGGATGAGCCTCGTGCTGCGTGCGATGCTGGAGCGGGGCGAGCTTGATGCCGCCATCGTGCAGGTCTTCGCCCACGAGGTGCGCCCGGCCGATCTGGTGCTGTTCCGCGAGGGATTGCACTGGGTGAAATCACCCGGCCTGCCGCTTGCGCCGCGCGGGCCGATCCCGTTCCTCTCGTTCGACGACGACTGCTTCTACCGCCGCTGGGCGCTCGACATCGGCCAGGACGGCGGCGCGCTTCTGGAGACCGTGTTCGAATGCGCCAGCGCCGCGGGCATCGTCGCCGCGGTCAACGCGGGCCTCGGCGTGGCGCTTCTGAGCGACCGCCACCAGCGCCCGGAGATGGAGATCCTCCGCGGCCGCCTGCCCGAGCCACCCGCCCTTGCCTATGTCGTGCGCCGCGCGCGCAAGGCCAGGAACCCCGCTCTCGACAGCCTGATCGCAGAGGTCGAGGCGGAGATCAGCCGCCACGGCGGGCTCTCCCTCGCGGTGTGAGAGGAGCGCGAGGGCCGCTGACTGGCGTCGCCCCCGCCACGGGCGCGCCTCAGGCCCGGGGCTTGTCCTTCCCGGTCGTCAGCCAGGCCCTGAACCGGCCCCAGGCGCCGCGCGCCTCGTCCGCCGCCTGCCCGGCGCGGTCCTCGACACCGTCCCAGGCCTCGCCCATGTCCTCCAGCGCCGGGTCGAGGGCGCGTTCGCGGAACTGGAGCCACATCCGCCGGATCATGAAAAGGACGACCGCGAGGAAGGCGAAAAACACCAGGTTGAACCAGGGGATGATCCGCACGTCCGGCGCCGCCACCGGCTTGATCGCGATCGCGTTGGGGAAGGCGGAGAAATAGCGGTTGCGCCAGCCGTAATGGGTGACCACCGCCCATTTCGGATTGTCCGAGGTGGAGACGAGGTCCTGGGCACGCGCCAGAAGGTCGGCGGTGTCGAACTTGAAATACGGTGGCCAGGACCAGCCGGTGTCCTCGTTGCGGTAGACGATCTCCTTGCCGTTCGCCTTCACCGCCTGGATGAACTGGACGTCGCGGTTGATGAGCCCGGTCGCCTGATCGTCGGGCGTCGCCCAGAAGATCCGCGTCCAGTCACTCAGATCCTGCCGCTCCTGATAGGTGCCGACGATCCGCACCACGTCGTGCTGCGGCAGCGTATAGTGCAGAAAGCCGATCACGATCGCGGCGAGGATCGCCAGCACCGTCCATTTCACGTAACGCATGTCCGCCTCACTGATAATTGGTCAGATAGAGAACCGCCGCGACGGCTGCCGCAGGCAGGAGGAAGACGAACAGGATCAGCCTGCGCCTCAGCCCCCGCCCGTAGTCGCTGACGCCCGACTCGATATAGGCTGCGCGCGCGTCGGGGTCACCCCCGTCGGGATGGTCTGCCGCCCATTCCTTCTCCAACTCCTCGCGCCGGACCGAGCGGGCGTAGATCCACAGCGCCAGATAGACGACCGCAAGGCCGATGGCGCCGAACACGGCAAGGCGGAGAAAGGCGATCATCGGTACTCCTTCCGGGCGCCGGCGGGGGGCGGCGTGCCCTGACGATAGCGCCCGGCGGCGGCAGCGACCAGAGCGCCAATCGCAGGCCGGGCGGTTTCGCCATTGCGGGAGATGCCGGGCGCCTCTAGCCTCGGCCCATGACCCTGTCCCTGACAGACCGCCTCGCCGCCGAGATCGACGCCCGCCGCGACGACCTGGTGGCGTTGGCGCAGGATCTGATCCGCATCCCCACGTTGAACCCGCCGGGGCTGAACTACCTCGAGATCTGCGAATATCTTGCCGACCGGCTCGGCCGTGGCGGCTTCAGCCTCGATCTTGTCCGCGCCGAGGGCGCGCCGGGCGACTCGGCGGCGCATCCGCGCTGGAACCTCGTTGCCCGCCACGAGGGCGAGGGCCCCGGCGACTGCGTCCATTTCAACTCCCACCACGACGTGGTCGAGGTCGGCCACGGCTGGACCCGCGACCCCTTCGGCGCCGAGCTCGAGGGCGACCGCATCTACGGCCGCGGCGCCTGCGACATGAAGGGCGGGCTCGCCGCCAGCATCATCGCCGCCGAAGCCTTCGTCGCCGTCTGCCCCGGCCATCGCGGCGCGATCGAGATCAGCGCCACCGCGGACGAGGAATCAGGCGGCTTCGGCGGGGTCGCCTATCTTGCCGAACGCGGCTGGTTCTCGCCCGACCGGGTCCAGCACGTGATCATCCCCGAACCTTTGCACAAGGACCGCATCTGCCTTGGCCACCGCGGCGTCTGGTGGGCCGAGATCGAGACGAAGGGCCGCATCGCGCATGGCTCGATGCCCTTCCTCGGCGACTGCGCCGTGCGCCACATGGGCGCGGTCCTGGCCGAGATGGAGGCGACGCTCTTTCCCCTCCTCGCCACCCGGCGCACCGCCATGCCGGTGATCCCCGAGGGCGCGCGCCAATCCACCCTCAACATCAACGCGATCCACGGCGGCGCGGCGGAACAGGCCGCGGACTACACCGGCCTGCCTGCGCCCTGCGTCCCCGACCGCTGCCGCATCACCATCGACCGCCGCTTCCTGATCGAGGAGGATCTCGCCGGGGTGAAGGCCGAGATCGCCGCGCTCCTCGACCGGGTAAAGGCCCGCCGCTCCGGCTTCGACGGCGAGGTCCGCGACCTCTTCGAGGTGCAGCCGGTGATGACGGCGAAGGACGCGCCCGTCGTCCGCTCCACCGCCGCCGCGATCGAGATGGTGCTCGGCCGTCCGCCGGCCTATGTCGTCTCGCCCGGCACCTACGACCAGAAGCACATCGACCGGATCGGCCGGCTGAGGAACTGCATCGCCTACGGGCCGGGCGTGCTCGACCTCGCGCACCAGCCCGACGAATGGGTCGGGATCACCGACATGATGGACAGTGCGAAGGTGATGGCGCTGGTGCTGGCCGGACTGCTCGCGCCCTGAGGCTTCTTCGTTGCCGCAATACCCCGGGGGTCCGGGGGCAGCGCCCCCGGGGCCTTCAGACCGCGATGTTGTCGATCAGCCGGACCGCGCCCAGCACCGCCGCGGCCAGGATCCGCGCCGGCCGGTCGAGCGTGACCAGCGGCTCGAGCCCTTCGGCCCCGCGCAGCTCCAGGTATTCCACCTCCGCGAACCCCGCCGCAAGAACGGCCCGCCGCGCCTCTGCCAGCGCCTCCGCGACCGGTGCGCCCGACCGGACCGCCGCCGCGGCGGCCGCCATCGCCCGGTGCAGCGCCGGCGCCACTGCCAGCTCCGGCGCGGAAAGCCGCGCATTGCGCGACGACATCGCCAGCCCGTCCGGGTCGCGGATCGTCGGGCAGCCGATGATCCGGGTCGGAATGTTGAGGTCGGCCACCAGCCGCCGCACCACCTGCAACTGCTGCCAGTCCTTCTCGCCGAAGAACGCGCGCCCGGCCTGGGTCATGCCGAGAAGCTTCGTCACCACCGTCGCCACGCCTTCGAAATGGCCGGGCCGGAATGCCCCTTCCAGCGGCTCCGACACGCCAAAGACCGTCACCCGGGTGGCGAATCCCTCGGGGTAGACCTCTTCCGGCCCCGGCGCGAAAAGGACATCGACCCCCTCGGCCTCCAGCAGCGCGAGGTCGCGCGCCTCGTCCCGCGGGTATTTCGCGAGATCCTCGGGGTTGCCGAACTGCATCGGGTTGACGAAGATTGTCACGATCACCCGGTCCGACTGCCGCCTTGCCGCGCGGGCGAGGCTGAGGTGCCCGTCGTGCAGCGCCCCCATCGTCGGCACCACGCCGACGAGCGCGCCCGCGCGCTTCCAGGCCGCGACCTTTTCCTGAAGCGGCCCGGTGCCGCGGATCACCTCGGTCATCTGCCCGGCGCCTCGCCGAAGACATGCTCGGGCGCGGGGAAGGTCCGCGCCCGGACCTCGGCGGCATAGGCGGCGATGGCGCGGTCGGCCTCGGCGCCGAGCTCGGCATAGCGCTTGACGAACTTCGGCCGGAACGCGGTGAAGAGCCCGAGCATGTCGTCAACGACCAGCACCTGCCCGTCGCAGGCGGCCGAGGCGCCGATGCCGATGGTGGGAATGTCGACCGCCCGGGTGATTTCGGCCGCGAGCGCATCGGGGACCTTCTCCAGCACCACCGCGAAGGCGCCGGCCTCGGCCACCGCGACGGCATCGCGGCGGATGCGGTCGCCGTCCTCGCCGCGCCCCTGCACCCGGTAGCCGCCGAGCGTGTTGACCGCCTGCGGCGTCAGCCCGACATGGGCCATCACCGGCACGCCGCGTTCGCTGAGAAACGCGATGGTCGGCGCCATGTGGGCGCCGCCTTCCAGCTTCACCGCCGCCGCGCCGGTCTCCGTCATCAGCCGGGCGGCGTTGCGGAAGGCCTGCGCCGGCCCCTCCTCGTAGGCGCCGAAGGGCATGTCCACGACCAGCATCGCCCGGGCAAGCCCGCGCGCCACCGCCTGGCCGTGCAGGATCATCATCTCCATCGTCACCCCGAGCGTGGACGGGAGCCCGTGCAGCACCATGCCGAGGCTGTCGCCCACCAGCACGATGTCGCAATGCGGGTCGACGAGCCGTGCGACAGGCGTCGTGTAGGCCGTCAGCATCACCAGCGGCACGCCGCCCTTGCGCGCCCGGATGTCCGGCGGCACCGGCCGCTTCGCCTCGCTCGTCGCGCTCATCCCGCCCTCCCCGGTCGCCCCGCCTGAGGGCCGCGCCGGCATCATAGCTGCGCCGCAGCATCGTTTCCAGCGCTCTCTGCGCCACCCAACCGCTTGATCGGCGGGCGAAACCGGCCAAAGATGCGCGGGCCGCCCGGCACCGGACCCGGGCCAGAGGGGAGGCACCGATGTTCCACCGACTGACCGCCACCGCCGCCGCGCTGGCACTGACCGCCGGGACCGCGCTTGCCGCGCAGGACACGATCACCCTCGGCATGGTGCTGGAGCCGCCCAACCTCGACCCCACCGCCGGGGCCGCCGCCGCCGTGGACGAGGTGGTCTATGCCAACATCTTCGAGGGGCTGACCCGCATCGGCCCGGATGGCGCGGTCCGCCCGGCGCTCGCCGAAAGCTGGGACGTGTCGGAGGATGGCAAGACCTACACCTTCCACCTCCATACCGGCGTGACCTTCCACGACGGCACCACCTTCGATGCCGGGGACGTGAAATTCTCGCTCGACCGGGCGCGGGCCGAGGACAGCGCCAATGCCCAGAAGGCGCTTTTCGCCGGGGTCGACAGCGTCGAGGTGGTGGACCCCGCCACCATCGCGGTCACGCTCAAGGACCCCGACGGCAGCTTCCCCTTCAACATGGCCTGGGGCGATGCGGTGATCGTCGCGCCCGAATCCGCGGCCGATCTGGCGACCAAGCCGATCGGAACCGGCCCCTTCCGCTTCGTCGACTGGGTGCAGGGCGATCACGTCACGATCGAACGCAACCCGGACTACTGGGGCAAGCCGGTGGCGCTGTCCAGGGCCACCTTCCGCATCATCGCCGACCCGACCGCCGCCTTCGCCGCGATGATGGCGGGCGACGTGGATGCCTTCCCGAACTTCCCCGCGCCCGAGACGCTGGCGCAATTCGCCGCCGATCCCCGCTTCAAGGTCATCGTCGGTTCGACCGAGGGCGAGACGATCCTGGCGATGAACAACAAGAAGCCGCCCCTGGACAACGTGACGGTGCGCGAGGCCATCGCCCATGCCATCAACCGGCAGGAGATCATCGACGGCGCGATGTTCGGCTATGGCACGGCCATCGGCACCCATTTTGCGCCGCACAACCCGGACTATGTCGACCTGACCGCGCTGTCGGCCTACGACCCGGAGAAGTCGAAGGCGCTGCTGGCCGAAGCCGGGGTCAATGACCTGACGCTTCGCCTCGCGCTGCCGCCGCCGACCTACGCCCGGCGCGGCGGCGAGATCATCGCCGCGCAGCTTGCCGCCGTGGGGATCAAGACAAAGATCACCAATCTGGAATGGGCGCAGTGGCTGGAGCAGGTCTTCAAGGGCCGCGACTTCGATCTGACCATCGTCAGCCATACCGAGCCGATGGACATCAACATCTATGCAAGGCCCGACTACTACTTCCAGTATGGCAAGCCGGAATTCGTGGCGCTGATGGACAAGCTCGCGAAGACCGCCGACCCTGCCGGGCGCTCGGCGATCCTCAAGCAAGCGCAGGAGATGATCGCCGGGGACTACGTCAACGCCTACCTTTTCCAGCTCGCCAAGACCGGCGTCGCCAACGCCAAGATCGAGGGGCTGTGGGAAAACTCTCCCAACCAGTCGAACGATCTGACGGAGGTGCATTGGATTGAGTGAGGCGGGCAATGAACCATCGCGGCCGGACAAGCGGGTCGTGTTGCGGTTCTGGCTTGTCCTGTGGGCGGCGGTTTTCGGTGCGGTGACCGGATCGGGCGCAGGCTTCGGATCTTTTCTGGTCTTGCTCCCGCTTCTGGCCCTGTGCTTCGCCAACGCCTATCCGGTCTCGTCCCTCCTGGTGTCGGGCCTTCGCCCGAGGCTCCTTCGATCTGCCGGCTTTGCACTCGTCTGGTGGTCGGCCTACTGTCTCGCCCTGCTGCTGCTTGGGTTAAGAACATTCGTGCTCTGACCCGACCGTGGCTCGATACAAACCCGTCAGGTGAACCCATGCCCCGCTTCCTCCGCCTCACCCCCGCCGCCGCCCGACCCGAAACCGACCGCCCCGCGCCCGAGAAGGTGATCGCGGGCGACCCGGTCCACACCACCTGGAACGTCGAGGAGCGCGACGGGCTTTACTGCGGCATCTGGCAGTCCACCCCCGGCAAGTGGCGGATCAGCTACGACGAATGGGAATACTGCCGGATTCTCTCCGGCCGCTCGGTGATCACCGATGCGGACGGGGCCGAGCATCCCCTCGGCCCCGGCGACAGCTTCATCCTCCGCCCCGGCTTCACCGGGACATGGGAGGTTCTGGAGACGACGCGGAAGGACTACGTCATCCGCCTCTGAGCCGGCCGCGGCCCGGCTCAGTTGATCTGGGTGAAGACGCCTTCGGGATCGGCCGCCACACCGGCCCCGGCCGGGCCGATGGGCACCGCCGCGCCCGTCGGCGCACCTGGCGAGCCCACCGGAACCGCCGTCGCGGTGGCTGCGGACTGCGGCGTGACCACGCCGATCGGCGGCACGAACTTCGGCCAGGGAATGTTGCCCGCCCGGATCTCAGCCTGCGTGTCTTCGGGGAAGGAGGCGAGCGGCACCATCAGCCCGTGCGCGTTCTCCACCATCGGATCCTCGGCGATCGCCGATTCCTCGGCAGAGCGGACATGGACGGAGGTGCCGGTCGGCACCCGCTCGAACAGGTCGAGGATATCCTGGTTGAAAAGCCGGATGCACCCGGCCGAGGTCGCCCGCCCGATCGTCGAGGCGTTGTTGGTGCCGTGGATGCGGTAGTAGGTGTCGCGCCCGCCGCGATAGAGATAGAGCGCCCGCGCGCCAAGCGGGTTGTCGAGCCCGCCCTCCATGCCGCCGGCGAGCGGCCCGTAGATCTCCGGCTCGCGGCGGATCATGTTCTTGGTCGGCGTCCAGCCCGGCCATTCGCGCTTGCGCCCGACATAGGCATTGCCGGAAAAGCCGTAGCCTTCGCGGCCGACCGCGATGCCGTAGCGGATCGCCCGGCCGCCCTCCTCGATGTAGTAGAGCACCCGTGCATAGGGATCGACGACGATCGTGCCGGGCGCGTCGGGACCGGTGTAATAGACCTCGGTCCGCGGGTTCTGCCCGGTCAGATAGCCGGGATCCACCGCCGGGATAGCCACGTCGGCATCCTGCACCGCCTGATACCGCGCCACCACCTCGGGCGCAGGCGCGATGGAGGAGACGCCGGTCGCCGGGTCGATTCCCGACTGCTGGGCAGGGGCGCCGCAGGCGGCAAGGGCAAGAAGCGCCACGAAGGCGCCGACGCGCGTGGCACCCAGGCGCCACTTAACTCCGGGTTGTCCTGTCATGGGAATGACACCGTCCGTTCCTGTTGTCCTGTCAACGCCACGGAATCGGCACACTCCGCCCCCCGCGGCCGCATCGCCCCCATGTCCACGCCCTCCGGGCGGGCGTCAAGGCCCCGCCCGCGCAAAAACCCGCGGGCGGGGCAGCCGTGTCACAGTCCGGCACGCGGCCGGCTTCAGCCGACGACGTTGAACTGCGGCCCGTAGGGATAGTGGGTGATGTTCTCGTTGCCGTCCCCGGTGATGACGAGGATGTCGTGCTCGCGGTAACCGCCCGCGCCCGGCTTGCCCTCAGGGATCGTCAGCATCGGCTCCATCGAGATCACCATGCCCGGCTCCAGCACGGTATCGATGTCCTCGCGCAGTTCAAGCCCCGCCTCGCGGCCGTAGTAGTGGCTGAGCACGCCGAAGGAATGGCCATAACCGAAGGTGCGGTATTGCAGGAGCTGGCGCTCCTCGAAGAAGTCGTTGATCTTCGCCGTCACCTCGGCGCAGGAGGCGCCGGGTTTCAGCAGGCTGATGCCGTATTCATGGGCGGCGACGTTGGCCTCCCAGATCTTCAGCGAGGCCGCGTCGACCTCGCGCACGAACATCGTGCGCTCGAGCGCGGTGTAGTAGCCCGAGATCATCGGGAAGCAGTTGAGGCTGAGGATGTCGCCGACCTGAAGCTGGCGCGCGGTGACCGGGTTGTGGGCGCCGTCGGTGTTGATGCCCGACTGGAACCAGACCCAGGTGTCGCGGTATTCGGCCTCGGGGAAGCGGCGGGCGATCTCGCGCTCCATCGCGTCACGCCCGGCCATCGCCACGTCGATCTCGCGCGCGCCGACCGAAATCGCCTCGCGGATCGCATAGCCGCCGACGTCGGCGGTGTTGGAGCCGGCCTTGATCATGGCGATTTCGGCGGGCGACTTCATCATCCTCTGCTTCATCGTTGCCGGTGCGATGTCGACCACCTTCGAGGGCTTGAGGAACGACTTCAGCTTTTCCGACTGGACCAGCGTCAGGTGGTCGCCCTCGTAGCCGATCACCTTGCCCGGGCCGGTCACCGACAGGATCGCGCGCCAGTAGTTGTCGCGCTGCCAGTCGGTATAGGTGATGTTGTCGCCGTGGCAGCGCCGCCAGGGCTGGGCCGCATCGATGCCGGCGCTGATCGTGACATCCTGCGAGGCGGTCACGACAAGGCCGTAGGGCCGGCCGAACGAGCAGTAGAGGAAGCCGGAGTAGTAGGCGATGCTGTGCATCGAGGTGAAGACGACCGCGTCGACACCCTGCGCGTCCATGATCGCGCGCAGGCCGCCGAGGCGCTGTTCGTATTCCGACTTGGCAAAGGGCAGGACGCGGTCGCCCTGGTGGAACCGGTATTGCTGGGGACGTTCCGTCATTGTCAGACCTCACTTGATGGGGTCCGGCCCGCGGCACGAGACCCCGAAAGGTCCCGGCGTACAGGACTTCAGCGGAAATTTCCGCGAGCGAGGGGGCCCTCGGCCCCTGCGGCGACGCCATCGCCGCGACTCGACGGCTCTTTTACGACGCCGATACCCCGCGCTCTAGCCTGAAAGCGACATCTGCGGCAGGCTTGCGGTCAGGACCGACAGGAACACACGCCACCGCCACGTCAGCGCCCCGCCACGACGGCGCGAACCGGCCCGTGCCGGACAGCCCCCGGCCGTCAGGCGAAGGCGTTCATCAGGATGAACAGCGTCGACTTGACCAGCGCATAGACGACGCCGGCCACGAGGACGAGCGACAGGACGGCGACGAGGATGCCGATCAGAACCCAGAGACCGTCACGCTCCAGCAC
Organism: Albidovulum sp.; assembly: GCA_030837825.1. Taxonomy (GTDB): domain Bacteria; phylum Pseudomonadota; class Alphaproteobacteria; order Rhodobacterales; family Rhodobacteraceae; genus Albidovulum. The sequence goes on along the minus strand of JAUQYB010000045.1, from coordinate 31,928 downwards.
GCCGAGCGCGATGAGGCAGATCGCCAGCGCGGGAAGGATGTTGCCGAACGGAATCGGCAGGACGAGGACGACGGCGAGAAGAAGGCAGAGGGCGCCGAGCACATGCTCCGCCCCGTGACCGACGAAGATCGACCAACGTGGCCGCAGCAGCCGCTCGGCCCGCCCGAGGACCGTGACGACACGCTCGACGAGCTGCGCGAAGCGATAGCGCGGCATGCTGCGCTCGTCGATGAAGCGCGGCAACCAGGGCACCCGGCCGAGCATCATCTGGAACGAAAGATAGAGCAGCGGCAGCCCGAGGATGCCGGAGGTTCCCGGCGGCGTCGGCAGCACGTTCGGCAGTGCGAAAAGGAGGATCAGCGCCGCCCGGCCGCGGCCGCCCAGCAGCACGAGAAGATCGCCCACCGCCACATCCTGCCGCGTCGCGTCCGCGGCGATGGCGGAAAGCACCTCCGAAAGCGGCTTCTTCCGCTCGCGCCGGTCGCCACGGCCCCGCCGGCCCCCTTCCGCCTCGCCCGCCGGAGCGTCGGCGCCATCCTGGCCGCCATTCCGGCCACCGGCCGGCCCCCCCTCCGGGGTCTCGCCCGGGGTCTCGTCCGGGCGGGTTGCGTCTTCGGGTCGGGTTCCGGAAGCGTCGGTCATGATGTCCTTGCAAGCCTCAGGCGACCCTAGGGTGTCACGGCGCCGGGGGGAAGGGACAAACTGCGGCGCGGGACCAGCCGGTTTCCATCCGGGGGTCACCTTCGCCCTTCCTGCGGCAGCCTCTGGACGCTCGCCCGCCTTCCCCCTAGCCTCGCGCCCCAGAAAGGGCCGGGCATGCAACGCTATCTTGTCGGACGTCTGGTTTCGTTGGCGCTCAGCCTCGTCGTGGCCAGCCTCGTGATCTTCGCGGTGATCGAGATCGTGCCGGGCGACCCGGCCTCCTACATGCTGGGCCTGAACGCGAGCGAGGACACGGTGGCGGCGCTGCGCGACCGCCTCGGCCTGAACGAGGCGCCTCCGCTGCGCTACCTCCACTGGGTCGCGGGGATGGCGACAGGCGATTTCGGCCAGTCCTACACCTACAAGGTGCCGGTGGCCGACCTTGTCGGGCAACGGCTCGCGGTTTCGCTGCCGCTCGCGCTCTACGCCCTTCTCCTCGCGGTCCTGATCGCCTTCCCCGCGGGGCTTCTCGCCGCCGGCCGCAGGGGGCGTGTGGCGGACGCGGCGGTGATGGGGGCGACGCAGGTCGGGGTCGCGCTGCCGAACTTCTGGTTCGCCATGCTCCTCGTCCTCGTCTTCGCGCTGCACTGGCAGGTCTTTCCCGCCGGCGGCTTCCCGGGATGGGGCGAGCCGCTCGCGGGCCTCCGCGCCCTGACGCTTCCCGCCATCGCGCTTGCCCTGCCGCAGGCGGCGATCCTCGCCCGCGTGCTTCGCTCGGCGCTGATCGAGACGCTCGGGCAGGACTACATCCGCACCGCAAGGGCCAAGGGGCTGACCGCCGGCCAGACGATCCTGCGCCATGCGCTCAGGAATGCGATGGTCCCGGTCCTCACGATCATCGGCATGCAGTTCTCGTTCCTCCTTGCCGGCGCCATCATCATCGAGAATGTCTTTTATCTTCCGGGACTTGGCCGCCTGATCTTCCAGGCGATCACGCAGCGCGACCTGATCGTGGTGGAATCGGTGGTGATGATCCTGGTCTTCGCGGTGATCGTCGTGACCTTCCTTGTCGATCTCGCCTACGCCGCCATCGACCCCCGACTGAGGACGCGGGCATGAGGCTTTCCTTCGCGCTCGGCCTCGCCCTCTCGCTCGCGGCGCTGGCGGCGGCCGCGGTGTCGCTGGTCTGGACGCCGCATGATGTCGCCGCCCTCGCCATTGCCGACAGGCTGAGACCGCCGGACGCCGCACACTGGCTGGGCACCGACCACTTCGGCCGCGACATCGCCTCGATGCTGATGGCCGGCGCCCGGACCTCGATCGCGGTGGCGCTGGTGGCGGTGGGCATCGGCATGGGGGCGGGCGTGCCGCTCGGGCTTCTCGCCGCGGCCCGCAGCGGAAGCCTGACCGACGAAGTCGTGATGCGCGGCAACGACCTGATCTTCGCCTTCCCCTCCCTGGTCATCGCCATCCTCATCACCGCCGTCTTCGGCCCCTCGGCGGTGAACGCGATCATCGCCATCGGCATCTTCAACATCCCGGTCTTCGCCCGCGTCACCCGCGGCGGGGCGCTTTCGCTCTGGACGCTCGACTTCATCCGCGCGGCGGAGGTTGCCGGCAAGGGCCGCGTCCGCATCTCGGCCGAACACATCCTGCCCAACATCCTCAACCTGCTGGTCGTGCAGGGCACGATCCAGTTCTCGCTCGGCATCCTCGCCGAGGCGGGGCTCTCCTACGTCGGCCTCGGGGCGCAGCCGCCCACCCCCTCCTGGGGCCGGATGCTGGCCGAGGCGCAGACGATGGTGACGCTCGCCCCCCATGTGGCGATCTTCCCGGGCCTTGCCATCGTGCTGACGGTGCTCGGGCTCAACCTTCTCGGCGATGGCTTGCGCGACCGTCTCGACCCGCGCCTGCGGGGGCGGGCATGAGCCTTCTTGCCGTCCGCGACCTGTCGGTGACCATCCACGAGACACCGATCCTGGGCGAGGTCGCATTCGACCTGCAGGAGGGCGGGATCTTCGGGTTGGTGGGTGAGTCAGGCTCGGGCAAGTCGATGACCGCGCTCGCGCTGATGGGCCTTCTGCCCGAGGGCGCCGAGGCCGAAGGCACGGCGGATTTCCTCGGCCGGAACCTCCTGACCTTGCCCGAAGACGCCTTGACGCGCCTTCGCGGCGCCGAGATCGGCATGATCTTCCAGGAACCGATGACGGCGCTCAACCCGATGAAGACGATCGGCGACCAGGTGGCCGAAACGCTTCTGATCCACCGCGCCGCGGGCCGGGCCGAGGCGCGGGCGGCCGCACGCGAGAAGCTCGCCCGCGTCGGCCTGCCCGAGGACCGCTTCCCGCTCTCGCGCTACCCGCACGAGCTTTCGGGCGGCCAGCGGCAGCGCGTCGCGCTTGCGATGGCCATCGCGCTCCGCCCCCGGCTCCTGATCGCCGACGAACCGACAACCGCGCTCGACGTCACGACCCAGGCGCAGATCCTCGACCTGCTGAAGGGCCTCGCACGGGACGAGGGCATGGCGCTGATGCTCATCACCCACGACCTCGCCGTGATGGCAGCGATGGCGGATCGTGTCGCCGTTATGCAGAAGGGCCGGATCGTCGAGCAGGGCGAAACGGGGCAGGTGTTCCACCGCCGGTCCGCCGACTACACCCGCCGCCTCTTCGCCACCGCCGGGCACCGCCCCGCCCGCGCGCCGCAGACCCGGCCGGGAACGCTGCTCGCCGTCGATGGCGCGGTGCGGGAATACACGCTTCCCCGTCCGCGAGCCTTCGCCGCCCACCCGAAGCTGCGCGCCGTCGATGGCGTGAGCCTGACGATCGCGCCCGGCGAAAGCGTCGGGCTCGTGGGCGAAAGCGGTTGCGGCAAGTCCACCCTCTCACGCGCGATCCTCGGGCTCGATCCGTTGCAGGGCGGCGCGATCCGCCTCGGCGGGCAGGCCGTGACGGCCGGGCACACCATGCCGCGGGCGCTCAGGGCACGGATGCAGGTGGTGTTCCAGGATCCTTACGGCAGCTTCGATCCCCGCCACCGGGTGGAACGGCTGGTGGCGGAACCCTTTCATCTGACCGGCAGCCCGGGGGACGCCCGCGCCCGGGTCGCCGCGGCGCTGGAGGAGGTCGGGCTTTCGGCCGCGGACATGGGGAAATACATTCATGAGTTTTCCGGCGGCCAGCGCCAGCGCATCGCCATCGCCCGCGCGCTGATCATCCGGCCGGCACTGATCGTGCTCGACGAGGCGGTGTCGGCGCTTGATGTCCGGGTCCGGGCGCAGGTGCTCGACCTTCTGGCGGGGCTCCAGGCAAGCCACGGGCTGGCCTATCTCTTCATCAGCCACGACCTGTCGGTGGTGCGGAGCATCACCGACAGGGTGCTGGTGATGCGCAAGGGGCGGATCGTCGAGGAAGGAGCCACCGAGGCCGTGTTCACCGATCCGCAGGACGCCTACACGCGGCAACTGATCGCCGCGATCCCAACCATCCCCGACGACTGGAGGGAGCCCGCCGATGCCGCACCGACCTGACCTCGACCGCCTCTGGTTCGATCCGGCCGAGATGCTGATCGGCGGGGTCTGGCGCCCGGCCTCGCAGACGCTGCCGATCGGGGACCCGTCGACCGGGGCGGCCATCGGCGCGCTGGCGCGAGGAACGGCAGGCGACATCGACGCGGCGGTCGCTGCCGCCGAGGCCGCGCGCAGGGGCGACTGGGGGCGGATGACGGCGGCGGAGCGCGGCCGCATCCTTGCCCGGATCGGCCGGATGGTGCTCGACCGCGCCGACGACCTCGCGGTGATCGAGGCGAGCGATGTCGGCAAGCCGCTGAAGCAGGCGAGGGCCGATGCGCTGGCGCTGGCCCGCTACATGGAGTTCTACGCCGGCGCCGCCGACAAGGTGATGGGGCAGACCATCCCCTACCTCGACGGCTACACCGTCTACACGCTGCGCGAGCCGCACGGGGTGACGGGCCACATCGTGCCCTGGAACTATCCGATGCAGATCGTCGGCCGCTCCGTCGGCGCCGCGCTGGCGATGGGCAATGCCTGCGTGCTGAAGCCGGCCGAGGAAGCCTCGCTCACCGCGCTCGCCTTCGCCCGGATCGCCGCGGAGGCGGGCCTGCCGCCCGGCGCGCTGAACGTCGTGCCGGGCTTGGGCGAGGAGGCGGGGGCGGCGCTTTCTGGCCACCCCGGGGTCCGGCACCTGAGCTTCACCGGCTCGGTCGCGGTCGGCCGGGCGGTGCAGGCCGCGGCAGCCGCGAATGTCGTGCCGGTGACGCTGGAGCTTGGCGGCAAGTCGCCCCAGATCGTCTTCGCCGACGCCGATCTCGACGCGGCACTCCCGCTTCTCGTCGGTGCCGGCATCCAGAACGCCGGCCAGACCTGCTCCGCCGCATCGCGCATCCTGGTCGAGCGCAGCCGCTACGGCGAGGTGGTGGAACGGATGGCCGAACGCTATCGGACCCTGAAAGTCGGCCCGGCGCTGGCCGACCTCGACCTCGGTCCGCTCATCTCGGCCCGCCAGAAGGCGATCGTCGAAGGCTTCCTCGCGATGGCACCGGAGGGCGCGGTGGCGGCGCGGGGCAGCATCGCCGCCAGAGCGCCGGCGGGCGGCCATTATGTCGCCCCCGCCCTCCTCGCCGGCCCGGGCCCGGATCACCCCCTGGCACAGGAGGAAATCTTCGGCCCGGTGCAGGTGGTGATCCCCTTCGAGGGCGAGGACGAGGCGGTGGCGATCGCCAACGGCACCGGCTACGGCCTGGTCGCCGCAGTCTGGACGGCGGACGGCGGCCGCCAGATGCGGCTTGCGAAGCGGCTCCGCGCGGGGCAGGTTTTCCTCAACGACTACGGCGCCGGCGGCGGCGTGGAGCTGCCCTTCGGCGGCACCGGAAAGTCCGGCCACGGGCGGGAAAAGGGCTTCGAGGCGCTTTACGGCTTCTCGGTCGTCAAGACCGTCGCGGCGCGGCACGGTTAGGAGGAGGGGCCATGCGGTTGATGGACAGGACCGCCATCGTCACCGGCGCCGGTTCGGGCTTTGGCGCGGGGATCGCGCGGACCTTCGCGGCCGAAGGCGCGAGGGTCATCGTGGCCGACATCGACGAGGCGGCGGCGCGGACGGTCGCGGCAGAGGTCGGCGGCACGGCGCTGCGGGTGGACGTCGCCTCGGCCGAAAGCGTCGCCGCGATGGCGGCCGGGGCGGCGGCAACGCTCGGGCGGGTCGACATCCTCGTCAACAACGCCGGGGTGACGCATCTGCCCGCGCTGCTCGAGGAGGTGAGCGAGGCCGATTTCGACCGGGTCTTCGCGGTCAACTGCAAGTCGGTCTACCTGACCGCGCGGGCGCTGGTGCCGATGATGAAGAAGGCCGGGCGCGGCGCGATCCTCAACGTCGCCTCGACCGCGGGCCTGTCGCCGCGGCCGCGGCTCAACTGGTACAACGCCTCGAAAGGCTGGATGATCACCGCGACCAAGGCGATGGCGGTGGAACTGGCGCCCGCCGGCGTCCGCGTCAACGCGATCGGCCCGGTGGCGGGCGAGACGCCACTGCTGAAAAGTTTCCTGGGCGAGGACACGCCCGAGATGCGGGCGAGGTTCCTCGCCACCATCCCGATCGGGCGCTTTTCGACGCCCCAGGACATCGGCAACGCCGCCTGTTTCCTCTGTTCGGACGAGGCGTCGATGATCACCGGCGTGGCGCTCGAGGTGGACGGCGGGCGCTGCATCTGAGGCCGGGCCGGGGGCCAGCCCCCGGACCCCCGGGGGTATTTCGGCAACGAAGAAGGACGAGGGAATGCGACCGGGACCGCGGAACCTGATCACCGACGTGGAAGGGCTGAGCGTCGGCAATGCCGAGGATCACCCGGTGCGGACCGGCGTCACCGTGCTGGTGGGCGAAAGGCCCTTCACCGCGGCGGTGCATGTGATGGGCGGCGCGCCGGGGACGCGCGAGACCGACCTGCTCGCCCCCGACCGGCTGGTGCAGGAGGTCGACGCGCTGGTGCTCGCGGGCGGCTCGGCGCTGGGCCTTGATGCCGCCTCCGGCGTGGCGGACGCGCTGCGCGCGGCGGGGCGCGGCTTCGCGGTGGGCGACGAGCTCGTGCCGATCGTGCCGGCGGCGATCCTCTTCGACCTTATGAACGGGGGCGCGAAGGACTGGGCCGAGAATCCCTACCGCCGGCTCGGGGCGCGGGCGCTCGCCGCCGCGGGGCAGGACTTCGGGGTCGGCACCGCCGGGGCCGGGACCGGGGCGACGACGGCGGGGCTCAAGGGCGGGCTCGGCTCGGCCTCGGCGGTCCTGGAGAACGGGCTGACGGTGGGCGCGCTTGTCGCGGTCAATGCGCTGGGCTCGGTGACGGTTGGCGGGGGCCGGGAGTTCTGGGCGGCACCTTGGGAGCTTGACGCCGAATTCGGCGGCCTCGGCCTGCCCACGGCCTTCCCCGCCGGGTTCGAGCCCCGGCCGGTGAAGCGGCCGGGCGAGGCCACCACCATCGCCATCGTCGCCACCGATGCGCGGCTGACCCGGGTAGAGGCGCAGCGGATGGCGACGGCCGCCCATGACGGCATGGCCCGCGCCATCGTCCCGTCGCACACGCCGCTCGACGGCGATCTGGTCTTCGCCGCCGCGACCGGGGCGCGGGCGCTGGCCGATCCGCTGGCGGACACCTTCCTGCTCGGCCACGCCGCGGCCGCCTGCCTCGCCCGTGCCATCGCCCGCGCGGTCTTCGCCGCCGAGGCGCGCGAGGGCGACCTGATGCCATCCTGGCGGGCACGGTTCGGACATGGCTGAGGACCTTCTCTACGCCGATCCGGCGCTGGCCCGGTTCTATGACCTCGACAACGGCTGGGGCGAGGACCGGGAATTCTGCCTGCGCCTCGCCGCGGGGGCGGGCAGCGTGCTCGACCTCGGCTGCGGCACCGGCGAGCTGGCGATCCGCATCGCCGCCGATCAGGGCGCGGCGGTGACCGCGGCGGACCCTGCCGGCGCGATGCTCGATCTGGCGCGGGCCAAGCCGGGGGCGGAGCGCGTGACCTGGGTCGAGGGCGATGCCCGCTCGCTGCGGCTCGGCCAGACCTTCGACCTGATCGCGATGACCGGCCACGCGCTCCAGACCCTGCTGACGCGCAAGGATCGCGCCGCCTGCCTTTCCACGATCGCCCGCCACCTCGCCCCGGGCGGGCGCTTCGTCTTCGACAGCCGCAACCCCGCGGCCCGCGAGTGGGAGGACTGGCGGCCGGAAGCGTCGGAGCGGCGCTTCGAGGACCCGGTGCTCGGCCCGGTGACGGCCTGGAACGACGTTCGCTGGAACGCCGCGCGCCGGATCGCCACCTACGGGACGCACTACCGCACCGCCGACCGCCGGCAGCTCTCCGCCACCTCGCGGATCGGCTTTCCGCCGCTGGACGAACTCGAGGGCGCGATCGCGGCGGCCGGACTGCGAGTGGAGCGCTGGATGGGCGACTGGGCCGGGTCCGGCCTGACGCCGGCCAGCCCGGAGTTCATCCCGCTCGGCCGGCCCGCCTGACCTCAGCCGAGGAGCGCCTGCATCAGCGGGCTGTCGGGCCGTTCGAGCCCCCCGATCACGTCGAAATGGTGCCGGTCCGGCTCCACCGTCACCGGGCAGGCCCAGGCGTTGCCGAGGCGGCGGGCCTGGTCGAGGAACGCCGGCCGCTCGACGCCGCCCACCCAGACATGGACCGGCACTCCGGCGCGGCGGGGCAGGAGCGCGGGGCTTTCGGCCAGCGCCTCGGCCGCGTCGAGGCCGAGCGTCTCGTTCATCGCGGTCTCGCGCAGCGGCCGGAGATCGGCGAGCGGCGAGATCGGCACGACGCGGGCGATCCGCGCCGCGACCGCGGCGGCGAGCGGCGCATCGGCCGAGGCCATCCTTGCGACGAGATGCCCGCCCGCCGAATGCCCCGCCAGCACCAGGGGTCCCGCCACCTCGTCCGCCGCGGCGGCGATGGCGGCGGCGACCTGCCGCGTCATGCCGGCGATCCGCGCCGCCGGGGCGAGCGTGTAGGCAGGCATCGCGCAGGCCCAGCCGCGCGCCAGCGCCCCCGCCGCCAGATGCGAGAAGTCGCGCGGGCCGAAGGCGAGCCAGTAGCCGCCGTGCACGAAGACCACGAGTCCTGTGGCCGGCCCCTCGGGCAGGAAGAGGTCGAACCATTCCGCCTGCGCCTCGCCGTAGCGCCGGCCGAGCCGCGTCCGCGGCCCGAGGCTTTCGCGCAACGCCGCCGCGGCCTCGGCCCAATGCCGCGGAAAATCCCCGCCGCCGGGAATGTATTTTGCATTCTGGTAGGCGTCGTCATATCTCATGGGCGAATCCCCGATCGGCGGTCCGGCTGGACACGGGCCCCGGCATCGGGCATTTGATCAAATTGCACAGATGAGGGGGAGTTCCCATGCTCGATTCCGCTACCGACCTGAAGTCCCGGCTGAAGGATCCGTCGCTACTGGTAACGCAGGCCTATGTCGCCGGGCAATGGGTGGATGCCGAGGACGGCACCACCTTTCCGGTCACCAACCCCGCCCGCGGCGACGTGATCTGCACCGTGCCCGACCTCGGCCGGACGGAGACGGCGTGCGCGATCGAGGCGGCGGAGAAGGCGCGCCACGACTGGGCCGCCCGCACCGGCAAGGAACGCGCCGCCGTGCTGCGCAAGTGGCACGACCTGATGGTCGCCAATGCCGACGACCTCGGCGCGATCCTGACCGCCGAGATGGGCAAGCCGCTGGCGGAGGCGAAGGGCGAGGTGCTCTACGGCGCCTCCTTCGTCGAATGGTTTGCCGAGGAGGCCAAGCGCATCTACGGCGAGACCATTCCCGGCCACCAGCGCGACAAGCGCATCACCGTGATCAAGCAGCCGATCGGGGTCGCCGCCTCGATCACGCCGTGGAACTTTCCCAACGCGATGATCGCCCGCAAGGTCGCGCCGGCGCTCGCCGTCGGCTGCGGCTTCGTCGCCCGGCCCGCGGCGGAAACCCCGCTTTCGGCGCTGGCGATGGCGCTTCTGGCGGAACGGGCGGGGGTGCCGGCGGGGCTCTTCTCGGTGATCACCTCGAAGAAGTCCTCGGCGATCGGCAAGGAGTTCTGCGAGAACCACGCGGTCCGCAAGCTGACCTTCACCGGCTCGACCGAGGTCGGCCGCATCCTCCTGCGCCAGGCCGCCGACCAGGTGATGAAATGCTCGATGGAGCTGGGCGGCAACGCCCCCTTCATCGTCTTCGACGACGCCGATCTCGATGCCGCTGTGGAAGGCGCGATGATCTCCAAGTTCCGCAACAACGGCCAGACCTGCGTCTGCGCCAACCGGATCTACGTCCAGGCCGGCGTCTATGACGCCTTCGCGGCGAAGCTTGCGGCGGCGGTGAGGAAGCTGAACGTCGGCGACGGGCTGAACGAGGGCGTGACCACCGGGCCGCTGATCAACGAGGCCGCGGTCGAGAAGGTGGAGGAGCACATCGCCGATGCGCTGGCGGGCGGCGGGAAGATCGTCACCGGCGGCAAGCGCCACCCGCTCGGCGGCACCTTCTTCGAGCCGACCGTCGTCACCGGCATCACGCCCGAGATGAAGGTCTCGACCGAGGAGACCTTCGGGCCCCTCGCGCCGCTCTTCCGCTTCGAGACCGAGGAGGAGGTGATCCGGCTCGCCAACGACACGATCTTCGGCCTCGCCTCCTATTTCTACGCCCGCGACATCGGCCGGGTCACCCGGGTGCAGGAGGCGCTGGAATACGGCATGGTCGGCGTCAACACCGGCCTGATCTCGACCGAGGTCGCACCCTTCGGCGGCGTCAAGCAGTCCGGCCTCGGCCGCGAGGGCAGCCACCACGGCGTCGAGGACTATCTCGAGATGAAATACATCTGCCTGTCGGTCTGAGCCGGCAAGAGCCGGGAGGGCGCTGCCCTCCCGGACCCTCCCGGGGTATTTCGGCAACGAAGAAGGGCGGGCGCGGACGGCGGCGCCATCGGGCCGGTTATCCGATAGCACCGTTGCGGTTTTTGCCTAGCATCCGGGCGCACCCCATCCTTGCCGCATCCGCCACCCAACCCGGGAGAAACGAGATGCTGCCCACCCTCCGCAAGACCGCCACCGCCGCCGTCGCGGCACTTTCCATCGCCGCGGCCATGCCCGCGCCCGCCCATGCCTGGGGCGAGAAGGAGCAGAACGCCCTTGCCGCCATCGTCGCGGCCGGCGTGATCGGCACGCTGGTCCTGAAGGACAGCCAGCGCCGCAGGCAGGCGCCGGTCACCCGCGCGCCGGTCCCGGGCTATTATCAGCCGCAGTATCAGCCCCAGTATCAGCCGCAGTATCAGGCGCCGCGCCACAGCACGCCCGGCCGCTATGCGCCGGCAGCGCCCTCGGGCCTCTACGCCACGCCGGCCGCGCGCGCGTTCAACAGCTACAGCCCGGCCGAGCGGCGCAGGATCCAGGCCCGGCTCGCCGATGCGGGCTATTACCGGGGCGGGATCGACGGCGCCTTCGGGCCGATGACCTACCGGGCGATCATGGCCATCGCCGGCGATTCCACCGGCACCGGCCAGCTCGACTCGATGGCCGGCGCCCAAGAGTTCTACGACACCATCCTCGGCTGATCGGGATCTCCGGAGGGGGCCCGATTGGGCCCCTTTCCTTTTCCGTTTTCCAAGGATTGACCGCCGGCCCGCGTCGGAGTTCCGTGATGCGCATGCAAACCCCGGACGAGGCCCTGGCGAGTGCCGCCGCGACAGGAGACCACGATGCCTTCGCGGCGCTTCTCGGCCGGCACTACGACCGCATCTTCGCGCTGTCGTTCCGCCTGACCGGAAGCCGCGCCGAGGCCGAGGACCTGACCCAGGACATCTGCCTGGCGCTGCCCGCGAAGCTGCGGTCCTGGCGGGGCGAGGCGCGGTTCACCACCTGGCTCTACCGCGTCACGGTCAACGCCGCCCATGACCGCCGCCGCCGCACGGCGACACGATCGCGGGCCGCCGAGGGCTGGGGCGACTGGGAGGTCAACCGCCGCGCCGGCATCGCCGAGGAGGCGGCGGCACAGGACTGGCTGGCCGCGACGATGGCGCGGCTCCCGCCGGAGCTGCGCGACACCGTGGCGCTGACGCTTGGCGAGGATCTGTCGCAGCGCGAGGCGGCCGAGGTGCTGGGCATATCGGAAGGCACCGTGGCCTGGCGGATGAGCGAGGTGAAAAAGCGCCTGCGCGCGATGGCGCGGGCGGAGGGGATGCTATGAGCGACGAACTCGAACGGCTCCGCGACGGCCTGAAGGCCGCGCCGCCCGCCCCGGATGCGGAAGCGAAGGCGCGCGCGCTGCGGCTGGCGATGGAGAACTTCGACCGGACCCAAGAAACGGCGCGGGTGGTGCGTCCCAGTCAGGACCGCCCCGGGAGGGCGGGGTTCCTGACAGGAGTTCGCCGGATGCTTTCCCACCTTTCCCCCCGCGCCGCACTGGCCGCGACCGCCTCCGTTGCCGTGATCGGGCTCGCGCTCGCGCTTTACCCGGGGCTCAGGCGCGACGCGGTGCTGCCGCGCAGCCCGGCCGTCCGCGTCGACGGGGCGCCGGCCAGGCCGGCGCCGGTGACGCCGACTGCGGGTGTCGTGCCGGGCGCGGACGCGCCGCAGGCGGAGGCCCTGGGCGGGACCCCGACCGACACCCCGGCCCACACCCTGCCCGACACCCTGCCCGACACCCCGGCCGAGACCCCGGCCGAGACCATGACCGACGCGGAGGCCCGCAAGGCCGAATCCGACGCGACCGTTGCGCAGGACATGGCCGGGGCGGCCGCGCCCTCGCCCGCCCCCTCGCCCGCCCCCTCGCTCGCCCGCCGGCGCGAGGCGGCCGGCGCCCCCTACAGCCTCGACAACGCGCAGGCCGCCGGGTCAGTAGGCATCGTCGCGGAGGCCCCGGCCGCCGGTTTCGCCGCGCCGGAGCCCGTGGCGGTTCCCGCCCTGCCGGACAGCGAGGCCTTCGCCCATGCCGGAACCAACCCGGTGAAGATCGCCGCCGAAGACCCCGTCTCCACCTTCTCGATCGACACCGACACGGCGTCGTGGTCGGTGATCCGCTCCTCGCTCGCCAACGGCGCCCTGCCGCCGAAGGAGGCGGTGCGGATCGAGGAGATGGTGAACTACTTCCCCTACGGCTATCCCGCACCCGCCGCCGGCGGGGCGCCTTTCCGCGCCGCGGTCAGCCTCTTCCCGACGCCGTGGAACCCTGGCACGCAGCTCCTGCGGATCGGCATCCAGGGCGCCCTGCCCGCGACCGGCGACCGGCCGGCGCTGAATCTCGTCTTCCTCATCGACACGTCGGGCTCGATGGAGGACGCCAACAAGCTGCCGCTTCTCAAGCAGTCCTTCCGGCTGATGATGGGCCAGCTCCACCCCGAGGACCGGGTGGCGATCGTCACCTATGCGGGCTCGGCCGGGCTGGTGCTGGAGCCCACCGCCGCCGCGGACCGGGCGACGATCCTCGGCGCGCTCGACCGGCTTGAGGCGGGCGGATCGACCGCCGGGCAGGAGGGGTTGCAGCAGGCCTATCAGGTGGCCGAAGGCATGGGCGGCGAGGGGCGTGTGAGCCGCGTCCTGCTCGCCACCGACGGCGATTTCAACGTCGGCCTCTCCGATCCCGAGGCGCTGAAGGACTTCATCGCGGAGGAGCGCGAGAGCGGCGTCTACCTCTCCGTCCTCGGCTTCGGCCGCGGCAACCTCGACGACGCGACGATGCAGGCGCTGGCGCAGAACGGCAACGGCACCGCCGCCTATATCGACACGCTCGGCGAGGCGCAGAAGGTGCTGGTGGACCAGCTCACGGGCGCGCTTTTCCCGATCGCCGACGACGTGAAGGTGCAGGTGGAGTTCAACCCCGCCGCCGTCGCCGAATACCGGCTGATCGGCTACGAGACCCGCGCGCTGGCCCGGGAAGACTTCAACAACGACCGGGTGGACGCGGGCGAGATCGGCGCCGGCCATCAGGTGACCGCGCTCTACGAGATCACGCCGGCGGGCTCTCCCGCCCGGCTTTCCGATCCGCTGCGCTACGGCACGGCGCCCGAAGGCGGGGATGCCTCCGAACTCGGCTTCCTCAAGCTGCGCTGGAAGGCGCCCGGGGCGGCGGAGTCGCAACTGGTCGAGACGCCGATCCCGGCCACCCCCGGCAAGGCCGACACCGACGCCCGCTTCGCCGCCGCCGTCGCCGGCATGGGGCAGCTCCTGTCCGAGCCGAAGTATCTCGGCACCTGGGGCTGGGACGAGGCCATCGCGCTGGCCGGCGGCGCCAAGGGCGACGACCCCTACGGCTACCGCGCCGAGGCGGTTGGGCTGATGCGGCTTGCCGCCAGCCTGTCGCACTGAAGAGCCTGCCGCCCCGCCGGGCGCGGAAGACCGTCCCCGCCGGCGGGGCGGCAGGGTCGATGCCACGCCAAAGTGATCGGCAGGGTGGGCAGGACGTGGCACAGTGCGCCCATGCACCGCTCCCTGCTCGCCCTGGCCTGCCTTGCCGCCCTGCCCGCGGCCGCCAATCCGCCTGAGGTGGTCTCGGCCCGGGCAGAGGCGGGGGGCGGCGGCAGATGGAGCGTCTTGGTGACGCTCCGCCACCCCGACACCGGCTGGGACCACTACGCAAGCGGATGGGAGGTGCTGGCACCGGACGGAACCCGGCTCGGTTATCGCGAACTGTCCCATCCGCATGTCGACGAGCAGCCCTTCACCCGCAGCCTCGACGACCTGGCGATTCCCGATGCGCTCGACTTCGTGCTGATCCGCCCGCGCTGCACGCTCGACGGCTGGGTGGCGATGCCGACTCGCCTGGATCTTCGCCGATGACTCCGGCGCAATCGGCGACAAGCCGCCCGGGGCGCGGACCTGCGCGAAATAATCCGGCACAGCAGCGTGGCGGGAATCGCTTTTTTCGTGTAGCAGTTGCATTACCGCCACAACTGCGTGCTCAATGAAGTGCGACTCACCGGGAGGATGTCATGGGCCAGACGCAACGTCGTGACGAGATTGACCTGTTTGTCGACGATCTTCTCGCCAATCCCGAACGCGCCGAGGAACTGAAGGGCAAGCTGCGCGAGACCTTCGGTGACAAGGCCACGCCGGAACAGCGCCGCGCGCAGCTTCGGTTGCTGACGCTGTGCAACGATGCCGACGCGCTCTGGGACAACGTGCCGCTCTGACTCCGCCCGCGTGCGCCCCGGGCTCACCCGAAACTGACACCGTTGCAGAAGGTCTGGGCCGCAGAGGGTCCGGAGCGGGTGTTGCCGGGTCCGCTCAGCGTCGTCCCTCGCGGACCCAGGCCGCGGTCGTCAGCCCCGCGGCGATCAGCAGAAACGCCCAGGCCGGCAGCAGTGCCGCGATACGGATGTCGGTCGTCTGATAGGCACCCCGCGGGGTGATGCCGATCCAGCCACGGCCCGCCGCAGGGCGGCCTTCGCGCACGGTGCGGATGTCGGGCAATCCGTCCTCGACCGCGACGAAGCCGCCGTTGGTGGGTTCCACCACCGGATCCAGCGGCGCGGACGAGGCGATGGCGTCCTCGAACTCCCGCGGGCTCGCGGGGCCGAGGGCGGTCACGCGTTCAAGGTCTCCATCCGAAATGCGGTAGAGGCCGAGGTCAGGGGCGGCGAAGGTCGCCTGATATCGCCCCGGCGCGACCTCGCTCAGCGCAAGCTGCGTCGATGACCCGTCCGGCGCCGTCACCGTCACCTCGCGCCCGCCCTCGCCCAGGGTCCGCCGCGTGATCGTCAGCACGTTGCCATCGGCGGTTGCGGTCAGCGCCTCTTCCTCGAGGTCGGGCTCCTTCATCATCCAGTGCGCGAGCCGCCTGAGAAGTTCAAGCTGAGGCCCGCCGCCCTCGAAGCCGCGTGCCCAGAGCCAGGCCTGGTCCGAGGCAAGGAGCGCCACCCGCCCCTCGCCTGCATGTTTCAAGAGCAGCAGCGGCGCCTTGTCGGGGCCCTCCATCACCACCTGCCCGTCGGCATCGGCAAGCTCGACGTAGCGGGTCCAGCGCCCCCACCCGGGCGCCCCCGGCTTGCCCGGCTCGCCGCCCTCGGGCGCGAAGGTTTCCAGGCCTTCGGTCACCGGATGGCGTTCGCCCAGCGTCGAGACCCGCGGCAGGAACGGCGCTTCGATCACTCGCGCGGTGGGCCGCGCCGGAAGGATTTCGCCGAGGCCCGAATGATAGAGGCTTTCGGCCGAGGCATAGTCCGGCCCGGCCGAGACCAACACCGCGCCCCCGCCCAACACATAGTCGCGGATGTTGTCGAGATAGGCCGCCGGCAGGATGCCCCGCAGCCGGTAGCGGTCGAAGATGATCAGGTCGAATTCCTCGATCTTCTCGACGAAAAGCTCCCGCGTCGGAAAGGCGATCAGCGAAAGCTCCGACACCGGCACGCCGTCCTGCTTGTCGGGCGGCCGCAGGATGGTGAAATGGACGAGGTCCACTGCGCTGTCGGACTTGAGAAGGTTCCGCCAGGTGCGCTCGCCCGCATAGGGCTCGCCCGAAACCAGAAGCACCCTGAGCCGGTCGCGCACACCGTTGATCTGCACCACCGCGACGTTGTTGCGATCGGTCAGCTCCCCCTCGGCAGTCTCGAGCGTGAGCTGGACGACGTTCTGCCCGCCGTGCGACAGCGTCAGCGGCAGGTCGAGGTCGCGGCCCGTGGGCACGGTCACCCGCTGCGGCTCGCCGCCGTCGATGGCGATGGCAAGCTCGACCGGACGCCCGGCTTCGGCATCCGGCATCCGGCCCTGCTCCTCGATCCTGAGCGTCAGCGTCAGCGGCTCGCCGATGATGCCGAAGGCGGGCGCGGTCTTGACCATCAGCCGCCGGTCCCAGTCGGCCGCGTGCCCGGTCAGGATCACGTTCAGGGGCGCGGGCAGCGCGGGCGCGAGGCCAAGGTCGTGGACCTGCCCGTCGCTGACGAGGATCGCGCCGGCAACCCGGGCGCGCGGCTCCTCCGCCAGCGCCTGTGCCAGCGCGGTCATGGCCAGCGTGCCCGCGTCCTTGGCGCCGTCGCCGACGGTGACCTTGTGCAGTTCGGTGTTCGGCAGCGCCGCCACCTCGGCCTCGATCCGCGCCGCCACCGCCGCCGTCTGCTCCGCCCGGTCGCCGATCTTCTGGCTCGCGCTTTCGTCGACCACGAGAATCACGATGTCGCTGAGCGGCCGCCGCTCCTCGCTTTGCAGCGAGGGCTGGGCAATGGCGGCCAGAA
The DNA here is from genome assembly GCA_030837825.1 of Albidovulum sp. Lineage (GTDB taxonomy): Bacteria > Pseudomonadota > Alphaproteobacteria > Rhodobacterales > Rhodobacteraceae > Albidovulum. Next base: position 15,083 of record JAUQYB010000045.1, on the reverse strand, counting down.
GCGCCGCCGCCGCCAGCGCCCGCAGCCACCAGCCCGAGAGCCCGCGCCAGAGCGCGAGACCTGCAAAGAGGAAAGCGGCGGCCGCCAGAGCCCAGAGCGCCGGCCAAGGGAGCAGCGGATCGAAGATCACCTGCCCGCTCATTGCCCGAGCCTTTCCAGCAGCGCCGGCACATGGACCTGGTCGGACTTGTAGTTGCCGGTCAGCACATGCATCACCAGGTTGATGCCGAAGCGATAGGAAATCTCGCGCTGGCGCTCGCCGCCAAGACCGCGGCCCACCGGGAACATCGGCCGGTTCTGGTCGTCCACCGCCCAGGCGCGGGCCCAGTCGTTGCCGCCGATGACGACCGGGGTCACCCCGTCATTGAGGTTGCGGAACGGCATCCCCTCGGCAAGCTCCGCATCCGGCGGCGCGGCCTCCACCCAGATCGCGCGGCCGTCGAACCGGCCGGGGAAATCCTGGATCAGGTAGAAGCTTCGCGTCAGCACATGGTCGGACGGAATCGGCTCCAGCGGCGGAATGTCGAGCGGTGCCGCCAGCGCCTGCAACCGCCGCCCTTCCGGCGAGGCCGCGCCGAACCCGGCGACATCGGCGTCGCGGGTGTCGAAGAGAATCATCCCGCCGGAGCGGAGATAGCGGTTGAGCCTGGCGTAGGCCGCGGGCGACGGCGCGGGCTGGGCCGCGGTGACCGGCCAGTAGAGGAAGGTGTAGACCGACAATTCGTCGGTCTCGAGGTCCACGCCCTGCGGTTCCACGGCTTCGACCGAGGTGCGCGCGAAAAGCGTCTCCGACAGGCCCCAGAGCCCGGCTTCCGCCACGCGGTCGGTTTCGGCATCGCCCGTCAGCACATGGGCCAGCACGACGTTTCCGGCCGCGCTGAGAATCCTGTCGTCGAGCGGCCCCTCGGCGGCATCGGCGCCGCCCGGCACCAGGACGGGGACGAGGGCGGCCAGCGCCAGTGCCGCAAGCCCGGCGCGCGGGCCCCGGAGCCGCCCGCCCAGCACCATCGAGACGAGAAGGTCGGCGATGAGCAGCACCAGCGCCGCCGACAGCAGCCAACCCTTGAGCGGCCGCTCGCGCGCGGCGGCAAGCCCCTCGACGGTGACGTCCCCGGGCCATTCCGCCGCCGCCAGCACCCGGTCGGCGGCGATGACGTTGACCGCAAGCCGCCGGTCGCCGGAGGCATAGAGCCCCGGCGGCATGTCCGGGCCGACCTCCGGCCCCGCCAGCGCATCGCCCAGCCGCTCGCCCGGAACCCCCGCCAGGTCGCCCGCCTCTTCGAGCGTGCCGAAGGCGTCGAGCGCCCGCTCGGCCGTCCAGACCGTCCCGGCAAGGTCCGCCGGTTCCGGCCGCGCTGCCTTCGAAGAGATCGCCAGCCGCTCCAGCATCTGCACGAAGAGCCCCGACAGGGGCAGGCTGGTCCATTCGGCATTGGCCGAGACGTGGAACAGCACCACCTGCCCGTCGCCGACCGACCGCCGGGTGACCAGCGGCGTGCCGTCCGACAGCGTGGCGATCGTCGCCGCCGCCAGGTCCGGCCCCGGCTGGGCGAGAACCTGGGCAGAGACCGAGACATCGGCGGGCGGCACCAGGCCGGCAAAGGGCGAACCCTCGGCGAAGGGGGCGAGCGCCTTCGGCTCGCCCCAGCTCATCGTGCCGCCGACCGACCGCCCGCCCACCCTCAGCCGCACCGGCAAAAGCGGGTCGAGCGTGTCGCGCCCGACGTCGGAGGCGGCCAGATGCGGGCCGGCGAACCGGACCAGCAGCCCGCCCTTCTCCATCCACTCGGTCAGCGGCGTTTCCTCGGCCACCTTGGCGACGTCGGCGAGGATGATCACGTCCGGGTCGGCCAGAAGGACGTCGCCGATCGTGCCCTCGATCACGTCGGCGGTGGGCACCAGAGCCTGCCGCAGGTAATGGTCGGGGGCCAGAAGCTCCAGCCCCTCGCGCGCCGCGCCGCCGGTGATGATCGCCACCTTGCGCCGCTTCAGCGCGTCGTCGGCCAGCGTCACCGCCCCGGCGCTTGTCTCGCCGGCGATCTCGAACCGGGTCAGGCGGTTGCGAAGCTCGGGCGGCAGGTCGAAGGCGGCCACCGCCCGCCCCTCGCCCGGCGCGAAAGCAGCCGGGGCGCGTGCCAGCTCGCGCTCGATCCCCGCCGGGTCGAGCCCGCGCGCCACGACCTCCACCATCGCCGGCCCCTCGGTCCGCGCCCTGAGGACCGGCGCCGAGACGGTGCCGCTCTCGTAGGCGGAGGGGCCGAGCGCGAGCGCCCCGCGCGGCGCCTCCACCGCCGTCACCGTGCCGTGCCCGCGGACCGCGTCGAGAAGCGCCGCGCGCCCCTCGCGCGCGATCCCGTCGGACAGCCAGAGCGTGTCGAACCCGCCTTCGGGCAGGCTCGCGGCAAGGGCCGCCATGTCCGCCGCCTGAGGCTCCCACGGCTTCGGCTGCACCGAGGGAAGCGCGGGGGCGACGGCGTCGGCCGCGGCGAAGACCGGCCCGCCGGCGGGCACCTCGGTGAGCGCGACCACCGCGACGCTGCGGCCGGCCCGCCCGGCCTCGTCCACCGCCGCCCTGAGCCGCGCGGAGGACTGCGTCCAGTTGCCGGCCGAGGCCCAGCTCGCGTCGGCAAGGATCAGGAGCGGCCCGCGGCCGGCGGCCTTGACCTCGGGGTTCAGCACCGGCCCGGCGAAGCCGAGGATGGTCGCCGCCACCGCCAGCATCCGCAAGAGCAGCAGCCACCACGGCGTCCGCTCGGCCACCTGCGTCTCGTCGGCAAGGCCGAGGAGCAGCGCCACGCCCGGAAACCGGCGCCGGATCGGCGCCGGCGGGATTGCGCGCAGGAGAAGCCAGAGCACCGGCAGCACCGCGAGCCCCCAGAGAAGCCAGGGCGCGGTGAAGCCGATGGGGCCGAGGATCAGCATCAGCCGTCCTTCCTGAGCGCGGCGTAGAGCCACAGAAGTGCGCCCTGCGCCGGATCGCCGGTGTGATGGGTGGTGAAGAGCCACCCGGCCTTGCGCGCAAGGTCCATGAGCCGCGCCCGCCGCTCGGCCAGCCGGGCGCGGTAGCGGTCGCGCAGGTCGCCGGCCTTGCGGGTCTCGTGGGAAAGCGTGCCGCCCATGCTTTCGAAGATCGTCCGCCCCTCGAAGGGAAAGGCCTCCTCGACCGGGTCGAGCACCTGCACCAGGACGCCGGTCACCCCCTTGTCGGCGGCAATGGCCAGCGCCGCCTCGACCGGCGCGATGTCGCCGAGGAAGTCCGACAGGAAGAGAGCGCGCGATGCCGGCAGGATCGCCCGGACCTCGGGCGCGCCATAGTCCGCCTGCCCCGCGGCCCGGGTCAGCGCCTCCGAGAGCCGCAGAAGCTGGACCTCGCCCGACCGCGGCGGCGCGATCCCGTCCGCGAGCCCCACCCGTTCGCCGGCGCGGATCAGCAGGACCGCCACCGCCAGCGCCAGAAGCCGCGCCCGGTCGGCCTTGGCCTGCCGCTTCGGGTCGCCGGTGAATTCCATCGACCGCGCGTCATCGACCCAGAGATGCACCGACTGCGCCGCCTGCCATTCCTTCTCGCGCACGAACTGCTGATCGGCGCGGCCCGACCGGCGCCAGTCGATCGCGCGGGCCTCGTCGCCGGCATGGGCCGCGCGATACTGCCAGAACTCGTCGCCCATGCCCGACCGACGCCGGCCGTGCTGGCCGAGCTGCACCGTCGCCGCCAGATGCCGGGCGTCCGCCAAAAGGGGCGGCAGCGTCGCGGCCAGCGCCTCGGCGCCGCGCCTCAGCCCCGCCGGACGGGCGGAGGTCCGGGCCGCGGAGGTCTGGGCGGCGCTCATGCCGCCTCGGCGCGGGTCACCTCGTGGGCGACGCCCTCGATGATCCCGGAAAGGCTCTCGCCCCGGGCGCGCGCCGCGAAGGACAGCGCCATCCGGTGGCTGAGCACCGGGCGCGCGAGCGCGACCACATCCTCGGCCGAGGGCGCGAGCCGGCCGTGGAGCAGCGCCCGCGCGCGCACCGCCAGCATCAGCGCCTGCGCCGCCCGCGGCCCCGGCCCCCAGGCCACGCTCTCGCTTACCGCGCGCCCCGCCTCGGTCTCGCCGGGGCGGCAGGCGCGCACGAGGTCGAGGATCAGCTCCACCACCTTTTCGGAGACCGGCATCCGCCGCACCGTCACCTGCGCCGCCGCCAGTTCCCCGGCGGTGAAGATGCGCGGCGAGGTGGCGGACTCCACCCCGGTGGTCGCCACGAGGATGTCGCGCTCGGTGGCGCGGTCGGGATAGTCGACGTCGATCTGCACGAGGAACCGGTCGAGCTGCGCCTCGGGCAGGGGATAGGTGCCCTCCTGCTCGATCGGGTTCTGGGTGGCGAGCACATGGAAGGGCTTCGGCAGCGGCCGGTGCACGCCGGCGATCGTCACCTCGCGCTCCTGCATCGCCTGGAGGAGCGCGGACTGGGTGCGCGGCGAGGCGCGGTTGATCTCGTCGGCCATCAGAAGCTGGCAGAACACCGGCCCCTCGATGAAGCGGAAGCTCCGCGTCCCGTCCGCCGCCGTTTCCAGAACCTCCGATCCGAGGATGTCGGCGGGCATCAGGTCGGGGGTGAACTGCACCCGCCCCGAGGTCAGCCCCATGACGGTGCCGAGCGTGTCGACCAGCATGGTCTTGCCCATGCCCGGCAGCCCGACCAGAAGCCCGTGCCCGCCGCACAGAAGCGCCGAGAGCGCCAGCTCCACCACCTGCGCCTGGCCGATGAAGCGCCGCCCGACCGCCTGCCGCGCCTCGGCGATCTTTTCGCCCAGGGCCTCGATCTCGGCCAGAAGCTCGCGGGACTCGGCCATGACAAGTGCTCCTTCCTCGGTATAGACTTGCCAGCATAAACGCAGAAATCGCGGCCCGCACCAATGGCGAAAACGGAACCCGGACAATTGAACGTGAAGCCCTCGGCGGAAAACCTCGCAGCCGCCGCCCGCTCGGCCGGCAGGAAAGGGCCGCCGCCGGTGCATCTGTGGAACCCGCCCTTCTGCGGCGACCTCGACATGGAGATCCGCCGCGACGGCACCTGGTTCTACCTCGGCACCCCGATCGGGCGGCACGCTTTGGTCCGGCTCTTTTCCTCGATCATCCGCAAGGACGGCGCCGACTATTTCCTCGTCACCCCGGTGGAGAAGGTCGGCATCCGCGTCGTCGACGCCCCTTTCGTCGCCGTCGATGCCGAGGTGGAGGGCCGGGGCCGCGACCAGCGGATCACCTTCACCACCAATGTCGAGGACCTGGTGACGGCCGACCCCGACCACCCGATCCGCGTCGTCCGGGATTCCGAGACCGGCGAGCCCTCTCCTTACGTCCGCGTCCGCGCCAACCTCGAGGCGCTGATCGACCGCAAGACCTTCTACCGCCTCGTCGAGATCGGTGCCCACGAGGAGCACGAGGGCACGCGCTGGTTCGGCCTCTGGTCGCAGGGCACGTTCTTCCCGGTCATTCCCTCGGCCGACCTCGCCTAAGGCCCCGCCACGCGGCGAAGCTGACGATGATCTTCGCCGAACCGGCGGTCATGTGCCGTTTCGCGGCAGCGAGAGACCTGCCCGGCCCGACCGGTCGTCGACCGTCGCCGGAATGCCCGGCCGGGCTACCCCCGCCGTCAGGCCGGTCGCGCCCGCCGGCGCCTAATCTGGCCCAGCAGGCCGATGGCCCCCGCAAGCGCCGGCAGCGCGGCCGGCAGGGGCACCGGCGCGATCGGCGCGCCCCCGGTAACCGCCCACGGACCCCGCCCGGCGCCAAGCGGCACGGTCAGGTACTGGAGCCTGCCCTGCATGTAGGCCGCCTGCCCTTGCGGCGCCGCAGGATCGGTGAAATCGGCAAGAACCAGGCTGTGGGCCCGGCCGCCGAGCGGCGGCTTGGAAAAGCCGAGATGGCCGCCGGGGTTGTTCACGGTCAGATCCTGGCCGTTCGGCGCGATCCCGAGCAGCGCGGAGGTCACCACGCTGTTCGTGGAATCGAACAGGTCGACCGTCGTCTGGTTGACGTAGATGTCCCAGGACAGGATGTTGGCCAGCCCGAGCGAGCCGGTCGTCCCGTCCGTCGTGATCGTTCCCGTGACCGTCACGCCACCCGAAAAGCTGAGCGGGTCGAGCGCGAAGATCGAGCCTCCGGACAGCGCGGTGGCGACCTGGAAGGACGGCCCCGCCGGCCCGCCGAGATCGAGAAAGTCGAAAGTCCCGCCCATCATGTACATCGCCTGCCCACTGGCCGCATACGCACCAGTGAAGTTGGCCAGCGTCACCCCGAAATCCAGATAGGGATTCGGCGAGCGACACGTCAGATAGCCGCCGTCGATGTTCGCCGGGTCAGGCGAGGTGGCGACAGACATGCTGCCGCCCGAAACGGCGACGCCCGACACCTGCGCCTGCGTGTTCGCGCCGGAATAGTGGCCAAGCTGTTGCTGGGTCGTAACGCTGATCGACCAGTCGCTGATCGACCCCGGCGCAGCGCCGGTCGTGATCGTGCCGGTGGCGGTCATGCTGTAGCCGGGGCCGGCGTCGAACGTGATCGGCGACACGGTCAGCGTCGCCGCACCGACCCAGCCCGGCAGCACGGCGAGCGCCGCCGCGGCAATCCATCGGCAGGGCCGCAACCCCGCGCCCTTGCGCCTCATGGCGGACATGTATGCCTCCTCGTCCGAGGCGCGTTTCCATCCGCACCCTACCGACAGCGGCGGATACGGTGCCACGAACTTTGGTTGCATGAGGATAAACCGTCGGCCGACGGCATCCGCGCCATCGGCGGAAAATCTCCGTCAGTCCAAGGTTTAGGCGGCGCCTGATGCCGCCGCGCCGTCAGTGCGCCTCGGCCCAGTTCGCGCCCTGCCCCGCGTCGACCACCAGCGGCACGTCGAGCCTCACCGCCGGGTCGGCCGCGTCCTCCATCACCTCGCGGGCAAGCTCCGCCAGCCGGTCGGCCGATCCCGCCTCGACCTCGAACAAGAGTTCGTCATGGACCTGCAACAGCATCCTCGCGGGCAGGCCCGCGATCGCCGCCGGCATCCGGATCATTGCGCGGCGGATGATGTCGGCCGCCGCCCCCTGGATCGGCGCGTTGATCGCCGCGCGGCGGGCGAAGCCGGCGGTCGGCCCCTTGGCGTTGATCTCGGGGGTATGGATCTTCCGGCCGAAGAGCGTGCGCACGAAGCCGTTGGCCCGGGCGAAGGCCACGGTATCGTCCATGTAGGTCCGTATCCCCGGAAACCGCTCGAAATAGCGGTCGATGAAGCCCTGCGCCTCGGCGCGCGGGATGCGGAGGTTGCGCGCCAGACCGAAACCCGAAATCCCGTAGATCACCCCGAAGTTGATCGCCTTCGCCCGCCGCCGGATGTCCGGCGTCATCTCGGCGAGCGGCACGCTGAACATTTCCGACGCGGTCAGCGCATGGATGTCGATGCCGTCGCGGAATGCCTGCTTCAGTTCCGGAATGTCGGCGACATGGGCGAGAATGCGAAGTTCGATCTGGCTGTAGTCGAGGCTGACCAGCCGCATCCCCGGCCCGGCCACGAAAGCCTCGCGGATGCGCCGCCCCTCCTCGGTCCTGACCGGGATGTTCTGGAGGTTGGGATCGGTCGAGGCGAGCCGGCCGGTGTTGGCGCCGGCGATGGAATAGCAGGTGTGCACCCGCCCCGTCTCGGGGTGCACATGGCCCGGCAGCGCGTCGGTATAGGTCGATTTCAGCTTGGCGATCTGCCGCCAGTCGAGCACCCGCGCCGCGAGTTCCGCCGGGGTGCCGAGCAGGGTGTTCGCGGCGATGTCCTCCAGCACGTCGGCCCCGGTCGCCCAGGCCCCGGCCTTGCCCTTCTCGCCGCCCTCGACCCCCATCCTCTCGAAGAGGATCTCGCCGAGCTGCTTCGGCGAACCGACGTTGAAAGGCTCGCCCGCAAGCGTCTGGATTTCCGCCTCGAGCCCGGCCATCTTCTGCGCGAAGGCGTTCGACATGGCCCGCAGCGTCTGGCCGTCGACGAGGATGCCCGCCATCTCCATCCCGGCCAGCACCGGCACGAGCGGGCGCTCCAGCGTCTCGTAGACGGTGGTCACCTGTGCGCGGTGGAGGTTCGGCCGGAACGCCTGCCAGAGCCGCAGGGTGACATCGGCGTCCTCGGCCGCATAGCAGACCGCATCGCCGATCCCCACCCGGTCGAAGGTGATCTGCCCCTTGCCCGACCCCAGAAGCGACCTGATCTCGATCGGCTTGTGGCCAAGGTAGCGTTCCGACAGCGCGTCCATCCCGTGCGTGTGCAGCCCCGAATGCATCGCGTAGGACATCAGCATCGTGTCGTCGAAGGGCGCGACGCGGATGCCGTGGCGGGCGAATATCTTCCAGTCGTATTTCATGTTCTGGCCGATCTTGAGGATCGCCTCGTCCTCGAGGACCGGCTTCAGCGCCGCCAGAACCTCCGCCGCCGCCATCTGCCCCTCGCTGAGGTCGCTCGACCCGAAGAGGTCGCCACCCCCCTGCCGGTGGCCGAGCGGGATGTAGCAGGCTTCGCCCGGGATGACCGCCAGCGAGATGCCGACAAGCTCCGCCCGCATCTCGTCAAGGCTCGTCGTCTCGGTATCGACAGCGACATGGCCGCGCTCGCGGATCGCGTCGATCCAGCGGTCGAGTGCCGCGCGCTCGCGGACGCATTCGTAGGCGGCCGGATCGAAGGGCGGCTGCTCGGGCGCGGCCGGCGCCTCGGCCTCCGCCAGGGCGGCTGGCGCCGGCGCCGTCGCGGCGGGCGACTCGGCGACCACCGGCGGCTCCACCTTCAGGGCATCGGCGACCCGTTTCGCGAGCGTGCGGAATTCCATCCTGCCGAGGAACTCCATCAGCGGTCCCGCCTCGGGCGCCTTCACCTGAAGGTCGTCGAGCGACCATTCGACCGGCGCGTGGGCGTCGAGCGTGACGAGCCGCTTGGAGATGCGGATCATCTCGGCATTGTCCACCAGTGCCTCGCGGCGCTTGGGCTGCGTGATTTCGCCCGCCCGGGCAAGCAGGGTTTCCAGATCGCCGAACTCGTTGATCAGCAGCGCCGCCGTCTTGACGCCGATCCCGGGCGCACCCGGCACATTGTCGACCGAATCCCCGGCTAGCGCCTGCACGTCCACCACCCGGTCGGGGGTCACCCCGAACTTCTCCTCGACCTCGGCCAGTCCGATCGTCCGGTTCTTCATCGCGTCGAACATGACGACGCCGTTGCCGACAAGCTGCATCAGGTCCTTGTCCGAGGAGATGATCGTCACGTCGCCACCCGCCTCGACCGCAAGGCGCGCCAGCGTGGCGATGATGTCGTCGGCCTCGTAGTTCTCCATCTCGAGGCAGGCGACGTTGAAGGCCCGCGTCGCCTCGCGCGTCAGCGGGAACTGCGGCTTGAGATCCTCGGGCAGCTCCGGCCGGTTGGCCTTGTATTTGTCATAGATCGCGTCGCGGAAGGTCTTCGACGAATAGTCGAAGACACAGGCGATATGGCTCGGTCCCGCCGCGCCGCCGTTGCGTGCAAGCTGCGACCAGAGCATGTTGCAGAATCCCGCCACTGCGCCGATCGGCAGGCCGTCGGACTTGCGGGTGAGCGGCGGCAGCGCGTGATAGGCGCGGAAGATATAGGCCGAGCCGTCGATCAGGTGCAGGTGGCTGCCCTTGCCGAATGTCATCCCGTCCTCCCCTTGCGGCCCTCAGGGATGCTGTCATCGCACGAACGCCGCCCCTTCGCCACCCTTGCCGGGCCGGGCGTCAGTGGCCGACGGTCTGCGAGAAGAGGTTGATCACCGCCACGCCCGCGACGATCAGGCCGAGACCGAGGATCGCCGGCAGGTCGAGCGCCTGCTTGGCCCAGACCCAGGCCACCAGCGCCACGAGGACGACGCCGAGCCCCGACCAGATCGCATAGACGACGCCGGTCGGCATCACCCTGAGCACAAACGAAAGCGACCAGAAGGCGATCGCATAGCCCGCGACGGTGACGACGCTCGGCCAGAGCCGGGTGAAGCCGTCGGTCCGCGCCAGCGCGGTGGTGGCGACGACCTCCGCCACGATGGCGAACAGGAGCAGCGCATAGGTCGCGGGCATCGTCAGGTCTTTCTCCGTGGCGGGCGGGTCGGCCGGGGGATTTCTCGCCGCGGCCGGCGCCGGTCGCAACCCCTGATTTCACGCATCCTCACTCCGCGCGCCCTATTTCGCGCGCCCTATTTCGCGCGGACGTAGCTGCCCGGCGCGTCCTCGATCGGCTTCAGCCCGCCCTCGCCGGGCACCCGCGCCGGCACAGTCTTGCCCGACGAATGCGCATCGAGCCAGCGCGCCCATTCCGGCCACCACGACCCGGCGTGATGTTCGGCCCCCGCCAGCCAGTCGCCGGGCTTCTCCGGATAGTCGTCGCGCAGCCAGTAGCCGTATTTCGGCCGCCCCGCCGGCGGGTTCATCACTCCCGCGATATGGCCCGAGCCGCCGAGGACGAACGTCACCTCGCCGCCAAGCAGCCGCGCCGTCGGATAGACCGAGGTCCAGGGCGCGATGTGATCCTCCTTCGTGGCCAGCACGAAGAACGGCACCTCGATCCGCCCGAGGTCGATCGGCGTGCCGTCGAGCGTCAGGTGCCCGGGCTTGCGCAACCCGTTCTCGATGTAGATCTTCTCCAGGTACCACAGCAGCATCGCCGCCGGCAGCCGCGTGCTGTCGGCGTTCCAGAAGAGCAGGTCGAAGGCCGGCGGCTTCCTGCCCATCAGGTAGTTCATCACGTGGAACGACCAGACCAGGTCGTTTTCCCGGATCATCGCGAACATGTCCTGGAGGTGGTGGTTCTCCAGGTAGCCCTTCTCCTTCATGTGCGCACGCAGCGCCTTCAGCCGGTCACGGTCGATGAAGACGCCGATCTCTCCCACGTCGGTGAAATCGACCATCGTGGCGAAGGTCGTGGCGGTGGCGATGCGCTTGTCCTTCCGCACGGCCAGAAGGGCCGCCGTCGCGGTCACCAGGATGCCGCCGATGCAGAAGCCGAGGATGTCGACCTTCTTCTCGCCGGTGGCCTCCTCCACCGCGTCGAGCGCGGCGAGCGGCCCGAGCTTCATGTAGTCCTCGAAGCTCATCCCGGCGTGCTCCCGCGTAGGGTTCACCCAGGAGATGAGGAAGACGCTGTGGCCCTGCTGGAGGAGGTAGCGGACCATGCTGTTCTCGGGCTTCAGGTCGAAGATGTAGAACTTGTTGATCCAGGGCGGCACGATCAGGAGCGGCCGCTTCTTCTGCGTCTCGGTCATCGGCGCGTAATGGATGACCTGCATCAGCGCATTCTGGTAGACGACCTTGCCCGGCGTCGTGGCCAGGTCGCGCCCGACCTCGAAGGCCGCGGGATCGTTGGTGTTGATGTCGAGCCGGCCCTGCCCGCGCTCCAGATCCTCCACGAGGTTGCGGAAGCCTTCCAGCAGGCTCTGCCCCTCGGTCTCGAGGAAGCGCTCCCGCGCCGCCGGGTTGAGGGCGAGGAAGTTGGTCGGCGACAGCGCGCTGAGCATCTGGCGGGTGTAGAACTTGACCCTCAGCGTCTCCTTCGTGCCTTCCGGCAGCGCCTTGAGGAAGCGTTCGGTCGCCCGTTCCAGCGCCAGATGCGAATCCCGCAGGCCGCGCGCCACCGGATCGGCATCCCAGCGCCGGTCGCGGAACCGCTTGTCGGCGGCGCCCTGCCCTCCTTCACCCAGCCAGGCGTCGCGCCAGGCCCGCGCCCAGTCGGCCCAGGCGGACTGGGCGAATTCGGTCACCGCGATCGGATCGGACATCAACTCGGCCCAGGCCTTCATGTAGGCGCCCAGGATGGTGGTGGAGTCGACGATGGAGAACTCCTCCCCCGTCGCCTTGGCCGCGCCCGCCGCCTGCGCCTGCGCCAGCGCCGCCTGCGCCCGCGCCAGCAGCTCGGCCCATTCGCCGAGCCGGTTGCCTGCCGTCTCCATGTCCATCCGCCCGCGCCTCCCCCGTCGCCGCCTGCCCCGGCCAGCCGTCCGTCCGATGCCGGCAGCTTACCGGCAAGCCAAGGATATGTCTCGGGAATTCTGCGTCACGGAAGTCGACCTGGCTCCCGCGCCCGGATCGCTAGACCATCCGCTCGACCATCAGCCGCTTGATCTCGGCGATCGCCTTGGCCGGGTTCAGCCCCTTGGGGCAGGTCCGGGTGCAGTTCATGATCGTGTGGCAGCGGTAGAGCTTGAACGGATCCTCGAGCTGGTCGAGCCTCTCGCCCGTCGCCTCGTCGCGGCTGTCGATGATCCAGCGGTAGGCGTGCAGAAGCGCGGCCGGGCCGAGGTAGCGGTCGCTGTTCCACCAGTAGCTCGGGCAGGCGGTCGAGCAGGAGGCGCACATCACGCATTCATAAAGCCCGTCCAGCTTCTTGCGGTCCTCGATCGACTGGCGCCACTCCTTCGCCGGGCGGTTGGTCCTGGTTTCCAGCCAGGGCATGATCGAGGCGTGCTGAGCATAGAAATGGGTCAGGTCCGGCACCAGGTCCTTGACCACCGGCATGTGCGGCAGCGGGTAGATCTTCACGTCGCCCCCGATCTCGTCCAGGCCGTAGATGCAGGCCAGCGTGTTGATCCCGTCGATGTTCATCGCGCAGGAGCCGCAGATGCCTTCGCGGCAGGAGCGGCGGAAGGTCAGCGTCGGGTCGATCTCGTTCTTGATCTTGATCAGCGCGTCCAGGACCATCGGGCCGCAACGGTCCATGTCGATGAAATAGGTGTCGACCCGCGGGTTCTCCCCGGTGTCCGGGTTCCAGCGGTAGATCTGGAACTTGCGGACGTTCCGGCCCTCGGGCTTCGGCCAGGTCTTGCCGACCCGGACCTTGGAATTCTTGGGAAGCGTGAACTGGACCATGTCTTATCCCTTCCAATCGGGGCGGTCATAGAGCGGCCGGCGCGGCATCCGGCCGGATTTCTGGTAGACGCAGGTGTTGTAGAGCGCGGCCGGATCCTTGCCCTGAAGCCAGTCTGACGAAACCGCAAGCTCCAGCTTCGACTTCGCGCCGCCCGTCCCCGTCCCCGTCGCGACAAGCCCGCGCGGATGCGCGGCAAGACGCGCGCGCTCGAAGCAGGCGTCCTCGGCACGTTCGACCGACATCGGCCCGCAGGCCGCGACCAGCGCGATGGCCGGCAGGACTTTGAGTATCGGCGTCGCCATCTCGTCAATGCAGCCTGACGTGCGAAAGGAATGCAGGGCTATCCTCGGAGATGAGGTCATATAGGGTTTGCATTGCCTCCTCGGTGCTACGGGAGCGCGAGACCTCGTAGCGAACTGCATCGACGATCGCGCGCAAGTCCGAAGGTGGCTCCCACCAACTGAACCCCTGCTTCGGAAAAGACACCTCCGCAGCGTGGATAGCCTTGGCGAACTTGGATGACGGATTCATGTGGCCGATTATTTCGCTTGAGACAAGCAACTCGGAGGCAATGAAATCGGTAGGCTGACCTTCCATGAAGAAGGTCAGAAAATCCTTCAGGGTCGCTTCCAGACTTCTAGTCATCCTAGGTAGGCCCATCGTTGATCTCCAATCGTCTCCGTATCCAGTCGAGTTCAGCCAGCACATCTGCGATCCTCCCCTCTTGCCTCGCACGATGGGAAGACAGAAGAGCGACCTCCTTTTCCAATGTAAGCAATCTTTCCGAAAGGTCAGAGTAGTTATCTTCGAGGCGCCTGAGTCTCGCATCGAGCTTTCGAAGTCTGACAAGCTCAAGCGGAATGGTTTCGTCGACCATCAATACACCCGCGCCTTGGGCGCGATCTTCTTCAGGCTGATGCCGCCCTCGGCCTCGGTGGTCAGCGGATCGAGATGGACCGGCCGGTAGCCGAGCCGGACCTCCGGGCCATCGACCCAGGCGAGCGAGTGCTTGCGCCAGTTGGCGTCGTCGCGGTTCGGGTGATCCTCGCTCGCATGCGCGCCGCGGCTTTCCTTGCGCGCCTCGGCAGCGACGATGGTGGCCAGCGCGTTGGGCATCAGGTTGGTCAGCTCCAGCGTCTCCATCAGGTCGGAGTTCCAGATCAGCGAATGGTCGGTGACCTTGAGGTCGGCGATCTTGGCGGCGACGCGCTTCATCTTCTCGGCGCCCTCGGCCAGCGTCCTGTCGGTGCGGAACACCGCTGCGTCGGCCTGCATCGTCTTCTGCATCTCCAGCCGCAGGTCGGCGGTGGCGACGTTGCCCTTGGCGTGGCGCAATCCGTCGAAGCGGGCCAGCGCCTTGTCCACTCCGGCCCTGTCGGTCGCCGGCACGGCACCGGCACGATCCACCACCTGACCGGCGCGGATCGCCGCCGCGCGGCCGAACACCACCAGGTCGATGAGCGAGTTCGAGCCCAGCCGGTTCGCCCCGTGGACGCTGGCGCAGCCCGCCTCGCCGACCGCCATCAGGCCGGGGAAGACGGTGTCGGGGTTGCCCGGCTGCGGGTTCAGCACCTCGCCCCAGTAGTTCGTGGGGATGCCGCCCATGTTGTAGTGCACCGTCGGCAGCACCGGGATCGGTTCCTTGGTGACATCCACCCCGGCGAAGATGCGCGCCGATTCCGAGATGCCCGGCAGGCGTTCGTGCAGCGTCTCGGGCGGCAGGTGGTTGAGGTGCAGGTGGATGTGGTCCTTGTGCTCGCCCACGCCGCGGCCCTCGCGGATCTCGATCGTCATGCAGCGGCTGACGACATCGCGGCTGGCCAGGTCCTTGTAGGTCGGCGCATAGCGCTCCATGAAGCGCTCGCCTTCCGAGTTGGTGAGATAGCCGCCCTCGCCGCGCGCGCCCTCGGTGATCAGGCAGCCGGCGCCGTAGATGCCGGTCGGGTGGAACTGCACGAATTCCATGTCCTGCAAGGGTAGCCCCGCGCGCGCCACCATGCCGCCGCCGTCGCCGGTGCAGGTATGGGCGCCCGTCGCCGAGAAATAGGCCCGGCCATAGCCGCCCGTCGCCAGCACCACCATCTTCGCGTTGAAGACATGGATCGTGCCGTCGTCGAGCTTCCAGGCCACGATGCCGGTGCAGGCGCCGTCGGTGATGATCAGGTCTATGGCGAAGTATTCGATGAAGAATTCCGCCTTCTGCTTCAGGCTCTGGCCGT
>JAUQYB010000003.1 GCA_030837825.1 Albidovulum sp. | reverse complement strand
GCTGGCCCGAGCCGGAGGTCGCCTGGTCGGTCTTCGAGACGGCCGAGGGGCGCGGCATCGCCCATGAGGCCGCGCTCGCGGCCCGGGCCCATGCCTACGGCACGCTCGGCTGGACCACCGCGGTCAGCCTGATCAAGCCCGCCAACGCCCGCTCCGCCGCGCTGGCAGAGCGCCTCGGCGCCCGGATCGAGGGGCAGCACGCGCATCCGGCCCACGGGCTCATGGATGTCTGGCGTCATCCCTCGCCGGAGGCGCCATGACCATCCCCACCCTCCAGACCGCACGGCTGATGCTCCGTGCTCCGAAGCTCGCCGATTTCGAGCACTGGGCGGCGTTCTTCGCCTCCGACCGCTCGCGCCACGAACGCGGCCCCCTCGACCGGGTGGATGGCTACCGCGCCTGGGCCGCCGACGTCGCGCTCTGGACCCTGCGCGGCTACGGCGCCTTCGGCCTCGACGACCGCGCCACCGGCGCCTATCTCGGCGAGGTCGGCATCTACCAGCCCGAAGGCTTCCCCGAGCCGGAACTGGGCTGGTTCGTGGTGCCCGAAGCCGAAGGCAGGGGCTACGCCGCCGAGGCCGCCCGCGCCGTCATCGACTGGGTGCGGACCTCGTTCGGCTGGCCGCGCCTTGTCTCGATCATCGACCCGGCCAACAGCCGCTCGATCGCGCTGGCGCTGCGGCTTGGCGGCGTGATCGACCCGGCGCTGCCCGGCGTCGATCCCGGCGACGTGGTGATCCGCCACGACCTCCGCCCGCAATCCCCCGGGGACCGTGCATGACCCCGGTCCTCGCCAATACGCCGGTGCTGGAGACCGAACGGCTGACGCTGCGCGCGCCGGGCCGCGACGACTGGCCGGCATTCAACGCCTTCATCGCCAGCCCGCGCGCCGATTTCGTCCGCTCCACCGCCTATGACCCGCAGCTCTCCTGGCGCGGCTTCGGCCATCTCGTCGGCCACTGGGTGCTGCGCGGTTTCGGCATGTTCGTCTTCACCCGCCGGGGCGACGGCTCCGCCCTCGGCATGGCGGGCCCGTGGTTTCCCGAGGGCTGGCCGGAACGCGAGATCGGCTGGGCGGTCTGGGACGCGGGCGCCGAGGGGCGGGGCTATGCGTCAGAGGCCGCGACGGCCGCGCGCCGCTTCGCCTTCGCTACTCTCGGCTGGACCACCGCCGTCAGCTACATCGACCCGGCGAACACCCGCTCGGTCGCGCTCGCCCGCCGCCTCGGCGCGGTGCGCGACGCGGCCGCCCCCTGCCCCGCCGGCGCCGGCCCATGTCATGTCTACCGCCATCCGCAACCGGAGGCGGGCGCATGATCCGGCCCTGGGAAATGCCCGCGACCGGAGCGGCCGCCGCACTCGCCGCGGGCGTCGCGGACAGGGTGCCGGAACTGGCGACCGTGCGCCTGCGCCTCCGCGCGCCGCGGATCGCCGATTTCCAGCCCTATGCCGGAATTCTCATGTCGGACCGCGCTGCCGGCCTCGGCGGACCCTTCGGCCGCGACGGCGCCTGGAACGATTTCTGCCAGGCCGTCGCCGGCTGGATGCTGCGCGGCATGGGCGTCTGGACGATCGAGGCGCGCGCGGGCGAGGCACATGCGGACGGCGAGGTGCTCGGCTTCGGCTACCTCTGGCAGGAATACGGCGACCCGGAGCCGGAGATCGGCTGGGTGATGACTGCGGCCGCCGAAGGCAGGGGCTTCGCGCTCGAGGCGGCGGAGGCGATCCGGGCCCATGCCTTCGGTGCGCTCGGCCTGGCCACCGTCGTCAGCTACGTCGACCACGACAACGCCCGCTCCGTGGCGCTCGCCGAACGGCTGGGCGCGGTCCGCGACCCCGGGGCAGAGACCGCGCTTGCCGGGTCGATCCGCGTCTACCGCCACCACAGCCCGGAGGGCCGTGCATGACCCTGCCGCTTCTTCGTTGCCCAAATACCCAATTCGCGGTTACCGCCCCGCGCGCCCTGTCGGGACGGAAAACCGACGCAGACCCGACGCGCGCGGGACGGGGAACCGACGCAGGAAACCCACCGGGGAGGCCCGCATGACCGATGCCACCGCCCGCGCCGCCGCGCTCCTGAAGGAGCATCGGGAGTCGATCGACCGGCTCGACGCGATCCTCGTCTACACGCTCGCCGAACGGTTCAAGCACACCCAGTCGGTGGGCCGGCTCAAGGCCGCGCACGACCTGCCGCCTTCGGACCCG
The DNA here is from genome assembly GCA_030837825.1 of Albidovulum sp. Classification (GTDB taxonomy): domain Bacteria; phylum Pseudomonadota; class Alphaproteobacteria; order Rhodobacterales; family Rhodobacteraceae; genus Albidovulum. Next base: position 25,681 of record JAUQYB010000003.1, on the reverse strand, counting down.
ACGCGCGAGGCCGAGCAGATCGCCCGGCTCGAAAGGCTCGCCCAGGCGGCCGACCTCGACCCGGAATTTGCCAGGAAATTCCTGAACTTCGTCATCAGCGAAGTGATCAGGCACCACGAGAGACTGCAGAAGTAAGGCGGGGCGATCCCGCCACAACCACGCCATTTCAAAGGAGAAACGACATGGCCATGAAGATCCGTCTCGCCCGCGGGGGCTCCAAGAAACGCCCCTACTACTCGATCGTCGCCTCCGATTCGCGGATGCCCCGCGACGGCCGCTTCATCGAGAAGCTCGGCACCTACAACCCGCTGCTCGCCAAGGACAGCGAGGACCGCGTCAAGATGAACATGGAGCGGGTGCAATACTGGCTCGGCCAGGGCGCCCAGCCGACCGACCGCATCGCGCGGATGCTGGAAGCCGCTGGCGTGAAAGAGAAATCCGCCCGCGCCAACCTGAAGAAGGGCGAGCCGGGCGACAAGGCGAAGAAGCGCGCCGAGGAGAGGGCCGCAAAGGCCGCCGCCCCCGCCTCGGAATGAGGCAGGGCGGCCCATGCTGATCGGCTTTTTCCTGCGCCGGGCGATCACGCTCCTGCTCTGTGCCGGGTCGTTCTGGCTTGGGCTGAAGGCCGACGCGCTGGTCGAGCCGGACCCGGCGGCCGCACCCGCGGCCGCCCCTTGCGCGGAGGCGCCGGATGGAATCTGACCGCATCTGCGTCGGCGCCATTTCCGGCGCCTTCGGCGTTCGCGGCGAGGTGCGGCTGAAGAGCTTCTGCGCCGAACCCGCGGCGATCGCCGGCTACGCGCCGCTCTATACCGGGAACGGCGCCCGCAGCTTCGGCGTGACGATCACCCGCGCGATCCCAGGCGGGTTCGCGGCGCGGCTTTCGGGTGTCACGACGAAGGAGGAGGCCGACGCGTTGCGCGGCACCTCGCTTTATGCCGACCGCGAAAAGCTGCCCAGCCTGCCGGACGACGAATTCTACCATGCCGACCTGATCGGCCTGCCGGTCTTCGACACCGGCGGCGCGCCGCTCGGCACCGTGCGGGCGATCTACAACCACGGCGCAGGCGACATCCTCGAAATCCTCGCGCCGGGCCGGCGAACCGCACTCCTGCTGCCCTTCACCAGGGCGGTGGTGCCGACGGTGGACCTGACCGCCGGCCGCATCGTCGCCGACCCGCCGGAGGAGACGGGCGAATGAGCGCGGGCGCGCCGAAGTCGCACGGGCGGCTCTCCATCTCCGCCTCGCTCCGCCCGCGCGACCTGATGGCCGACGCGGAGCGGGTGAAGGGGGCGTGGTGCGCCCGGATCATCACGCTCTTTCCCGAGGCGTTTCCCGGCACGCTCGGACTCTCGCTCACCGGCAAGGCGCTGGCCGAGGGGCTCTGGTCGCTCCAGACCATCGACCTGCGTCCCTTCGGGATCGGCCGCCACCGCAACGTCGACGACACGCCGGCGGGGGGCGGCGCGGGCATGGTGCTGCGGGCCGACGTGGTCGCCAAGGCGCTCGACGAGGCCGCCATCGGCACACCGCCCGACCGCATCCGCTGGCCGGTCGTCTATCTCTCGCCCCGGGGCAGGCCCTTCGATCAGGCAACGGCCCGCCGCTGGGCCGGGGTGGAGGGCGTGACGCTTCTCTGCGGCCGGTTCGAGGGCGTCGACCAGCGCGTGCTCGACCACCACGCGGTCGAGGAGGTGAGCCTTGGCGACTTCGTCCTGACCGGCGGCGAGATCGCCGCGCAGGCGATGATCGACGCCACGGTGCGGCTTCTGCCCGGCGTCCTCGGCAACGCCAGTTCCACCGAGGAGGAAAGCCATTCCCGCGGGCTCCTTGAGCATCCGCAGTACACACGGCCGGCGGTCTGGGAGGGGCGGGAGATCCCGCCCGTGCTGACCTCGGGCAACCATGCCGAGGTGGAGAAATGGCGGCGGGCGGAGGCGGAACGGCTGACGCGGAAGTGGCGGCCGGATCTGTGGAAAGCGTATCGACCGACGGCGCGCGGGGAGTGACGCGATCCGCGGCATGAAATCCCTTGATCGCCGCCCCCCTTCCCCCTATACCCCGCCCGTCCGGGGCTCTGACGAGTCGTCCGGGCACGCTTGCCATTGGCCCATGCACTTCGCCTTCTTCGGCGCGGGGCGGCCAGGGCGGCAGCAGACAGGAACGACGACCTGACCTCCGGCGGGCGCCCCGATACCCAGCGGCGCGGACCCGATGAAGACGCGGAGCTCTCAAGGCGCGCACACCATCGCGGGGCCACCGCGAGCATTTGGAAAGGATCACGCGATGAACCTGATCGCAGAGCTGGAGGCCGAGCAGATCGCCGCGCTCGGCAAGTCCATCCCGGACTTCAAGGCGGGCGACACGGTCCGTGTCGGCTACAAGGTGACGGAAGGCACGCGGAGCCGCGTGCAGAACTACGAAGGCGTCTGCATCTCCCGCAAGGGCGGCAACACGCTGGCTGCCTCGTTCACCGTCCGCAAGATTTCCTTCGGCGAGGGCGTCGAGCGCGTCTTCCCGCTCTATTCGACCAACATCGAGCAGATCGAGGTCGTGCGCCGCGGCCGGGTGCGCCGCGCGAAGCTCTATTACCTGCGCGACCGTCGCGGCAAATCCGCCCGGATCGCCGAAGTCACCAACTACAAAGAAAAAGCCGAGTAAGGAGCGGGACCATGAAAAAGGGCATCCATCCCGACTACCACGTGATCGAGGTCAAGATGACCGACGGATCGACCTACCGCACCCGCTCCACCTGGGGCAAGGAGGGCGAGACGCTGGCGCTCGACATCGACCCGCTGGCGCATCCGGCCTGGACCGGCGGCTCGGCCAAGCTGATGGACACCGGCGGCCGCGTGTCGAAGTTCAAGAACAAATACGCCGGTCTCGGATTCTGATCCCGTTGCGCTTTGCATTGCAGGGCGCACAACATATAGTAGGGGCGCGCTGGGGACAGCGCGCCTTTTGAGTCCGGGCAGCGGAACGTCGAACGGGGACAGGACGTGGCGCATATCATCGTCGTGGGTAACGAGAAGGGCGGGTCGGGCAAGTCGACGACCTGCATGCATGTGGCGACCGCGCTCGCCCGGATGGGCCACCGGGTCGGGGCGCTGGACCTCGACCTGCGGCAGCGGAGCTTCGGCCGCTATATCGAGAACCGCCGCGCCTTCGCGCGGAAGGAGGGGCTCGACCTGCCGATGCCGGACTACCGCGACCTGCCGGAGGTGGATCAGGCGAGCCTCGCGGCCGGCGAGAACATCCATGACCGGCGGCTGTCGGCGGCGATCGCCGGGCTGGAGAAGGATGCGGAGTTCATCATCATCGACTGCCCCGGCTCGCACACCCGGTTGAGCCAGGTGGCGCATTCGCTGGCCGACACGCTGATCACGCCCCTGAACGACAGTTTCATCGACTTCGACCTGCTGGCGCGGGTGGATCCGGACACCAGCCGGGTGATCGGCCCGTCGATCTATTCGGAAATGGTCTGGAACGCGCGGCAGCTCAGGGCGCGGGCGGGGCTGAAGCCGATCGACTGGATCGTGCTGAGGAACCGGCTCGGCGCGCAGCAGATGCACAACAAGCGCAAGGTGGGCGGCGCGCTGGAACAACTGGCGAAGCGGATCGGCTTCCGCGTGGCACCGGGGTTTTCCGAGCGGGTGATTTTCCGCGAGCTTTTTCCGCGGGGGCTCACGCTTCTCGACCTGAAGGATGTCGGGGTCGAGCGGCTCAACATCTCGAACGTGGCGGCCCGTCAGGAGGTGCGCGACCTGATGCGCGAGCTGCACCTGCCGGGCGTCGAGGTGAACTTCTGAGTCCGGTCAGGCCGGTTCAGGCCACACGCGGCGCGCGGATGAAGAGCGAAGGACAGGCGCGGCGGCTGCGGCGCGCGGGCTGGGTGCCCATCGAGAGGAGGCGCTTTTCGAAGGCATCCGGTTCTTGTGTCTTGCTCCGGGAGAACCTGGCGATGATGGCGGCTGCGAATTTCATCTGACTGTCCTCTCTCTTTCGATCCCGCCCCCTGTTAATACTTAACCCAACGCCGGTGTCCGAAAGGTGGCGCGGACGGGGATTTTCGGGGGAGTTCTCGCGGCGGTTTCACCCTCGCGCCGCACCTGTGCGATGCACAATCCGCAATCCACGCGTGGATTGGTGAAGGGTCCGGCACTATCCCGGGGCCGCGGCGTCACGGCACCGCGGGAATGCGGCGAAACCGGGACAGCGATCAGGTCCGCAGCACACGGTAGACCGCCGGAATCACCAGCACCGTCAGCGCCGTCGAAGAGGCGAGCCCGAAGAGGAGCGAGATCGCGAGGCCCTGGAAGATCGGATCGGTCAGGATCACGGCCGCGCCGATCATCGCGGCAAGCGCGGTCAGGAGGATCGGCTTGAAACGGATGGCGCCGGCCTCGATCAGCACCTCTGTCAGCGGGCGGCCGGGTGTCCGGGCGTGGCGGATGAAATCGACCAGAAGGATCGAGTTCCGCACGATGATCCCGGCGAGCGCGATGAAGCCGATCATCGAGGTGGCCGAAAAGGGCGCTCCGAACAGCCAGTGGCCGATAAGGATGCCGATGAAGGTGAGGGGGATCGGCGTGAGGATGACGAGCGGCACCCTGAACGAGCCGAACTGCGCCACCACGAGGATGTAGATGCCGAGAAGCGCCACGCCGAAGGCCGCGCCCATGTCGCGGAAGGTGACCCAGGTCACCTCCCATTCGCCGTCCCAGAGAAGCGAGGGCCGGCTTTCGTCGTCGGGCTGGCCATGCAGCACGACCTCGGGCTGCGGCAGGCCGGTCCAGTCCTGCGCCTCGATCGCGTCGGAGACGGCAAGCATGCCGTAGAGCGGCGCCTCGAAGGCGCCGGCAAGCTCGGCGGTGACCATCTCGGCGGCGCGGCCGTTGTGGCGGAAGATCGGGAAGGAGCCGGCTTCCTCGGTGACCTGCACCACGTCGCCAAGCTCCACCACACCGCGGGCGCCGGGCAGGACGTTCTGCGGCAGGGGCGTTGCCAGGAAGCGTTCGTCGAAGGTGCGCGCGCCCTTCGGCCGCTCGATGCGGATCGGGATCGGCTGGTGCCCCTCGCCGCGGTGCGAATAGCCGATGGTGGCGCCGCCGTTGAGGATCGCGATCGTGTCGAGCACGTCGCCTTCCTGCACCTGGAAGAATTCCGCCGCATCGGTGGAAACCGTGGTGCGGATGCGCCGCGCCGGGGTGCCGTAGGAATTGTCGACGTCAACGATGAACGGCACCGCGCGGAACGCCGCCTCCACCTTGGCCGCGACGGCGCGGCGCGTCGCCGGGTCCGGCCCGTAGATTTCGGCCAGGAGCGTCGCCATCACCGGCGGGCCCGGCGGCGGCTCCACCGTCTTCAGCACCGTGCCGGCGGGCACCGGCAGGGCGAGGATCTTCTGGCGGATCTCCAGCGCGATCTGGTGGCTTGTCCGGTCGCGCTCGCCCTTGGGCAGCAGGTTGATCGCCACCTCGCCCATCTCCGGCGAGGCGCGCAGGTAGGAGTGGCGGACGAGGCCGTTGAAGTTGAAGGGCGCTGCGGTGCCGGCATGGGTCTGGACCGATCGCACCTCCGGCAGGTCGAGCACCGCACCCGCCACCGCCTGCGCCACCGCGTCGGTCGCCTCGACGGGCGAGCCTTCCGGCAGGTCGATGGTCACGGAGAGTTCCGACTTGTTGTCGAAGGGCAGGAGCTTCACCGTGACGTGCTGGGTGTAGAAGAGGCCGAGCGAGCCGAAGGTCAGGACCACGACCACGGCGATGAAGAGCCAGCTCCGCGCCTTCGAGGCCAGGATCGGCCGGGCCACGGCGGCATAGGCGCGGCCCAGAGCCCCGCCGGGATGTCCGTGTGCGTCGCCGTGGCCATGCGCGGCCATGTCGGCGCGGCCCGCGACCTTCAGCATCAGCCAGGGCGTGACCATGACCGCGACGAAGAACGAAAAGATCATCGCCGCCGAGGCGTTGGCCGGGATCGGCGACATGTAGGGCCCCATCAGGCCGGAGACGAAGAGCATCGGCAGAAGCGCCGCGACGACCGTCAGCGTGGCGACGATGGTCGGGTTGCCGACCTCGGCCACTGCGTCGATGGCGGCGGTCTTGCGGTCGCGCCCGTCACCCATGCCCCAGTGCCGGGCGATGTTCTCGATCACCACGATGGCGTCGTCGACGAGGATGCCGATCGAGAAGATCAGCGCGAAGAGCGAGACGCGGTTCAGCGTGTAGCCCATGACGTTGGAGGCGAAGAGCGTCAGCAGGATCGTCACCGGGATCACCACGGCGACGACGAAGGCCTCGCGCCGGCCGATCGCCAGCCAGACCAGCGCGATGATCGACACCGTGGCGAGCGCGAGGTGATAGAGGAGTTCGTTGGCCTTCTCGTTGGCGCTTTCGCCGTAGTCGCGCGTCACCTCCACGCCGATCCCGGCGGGGATCAGCCGGCCTTCCAGCATATGGACCCGGTGGAGAATTTCCTCGGCCACGGTCACCGCGTTCGATCCGGCGCGCTTGGCCACGGCGAGCGTCACCGCAGGAACCCGGACGACCCCGCCCTTCCCGTCGCGGGTGACTGTGGCAACCAGGTGCTCCTCGCCGTCGGCGGCGAAGCTCACCTCGGCCACGTCGCGGACATAGACCGGCCGCCCGTCGCGGGTGGTCAGGAGGAGGTTGCCGATCTCGTCCGGAGAGCGCAGCGTTTCACCGGCGACCAGCATCACCTGGCGGCCTTCGTCGCGCACGAAGCCGGTAGGGAAGGCGGTATTGGCGCCGGTGACCTTGCCGGCAAGCTGCTGGAGCGTCATGCCATAGAGCGCGAGCCGCTCCGGATCGGGCGCGATCCTCAGCCGCTCGCTGGTCTCGCCGACGATGTAGGAAAGGCCCACATCGGGGATCTTGGCAATCTCGGTCCTTAGCTCGCGGGCGATGCGGGTCAGGTCGTTGGCGGTGACCCGGTCCGCCGCGCCGGGCCGGGCCGCCAGCGTCAAGGACAGGATCGCCACGTCGTCGATGCCGCGGCCGACGATCTGCGGCTCCGGTATGCCCACGGGGATGCGGTCCATGTTGGCGCGCAGCTTGTCGTGGACGCGCAGGATCGCATTGTCCGAAGGCGTGCCGACGAGGAAGCGCGCCGTCACCATCACCCGGTCGTCAGATGTCTGCGAATAGACGTGTTCCACACCGTCGATGCCCTTGACGATGGTTTCCAGCGGCTCGGTCACCAGCTTGGCCGCATCTTCTGCCTTCAGGCCGCTGGCCTGGACATGGATGTCGACCATCGGGACCGAGATCTGCGGCTCCTCCTCGCGCGGCAGCGCCAGGAGTGCCACGACGCCGAAGACGAAGGCCGCCATCAGGAAGAGTGGCGTCAGCGGCGAGGTGATGAAGGCGCGCGTCAGGCCCCCGGCGATGCCGAGGCTGTGGGGTTTCGTCTCGCTCACGGCAGGACCACCGCGTCGCCTGCGGCGAGGCCGCTCAGCACCTCGACCATCCGGGTGCCGTCGCGTTCCACGGATTCGCCCAGCACCACGGCCCGCTCCACCTCTCCGTCCGCCTCGGCCACCTGCACGAAGTCGAGCCCCGCGCGCGTCGCCACCGCGGCGCCGGGCACCAGAAGTGCCGCGCGTTCGCCCACCGGCAGTTCCACCAGCACGCGGGCGTTGACGAATTCGGTCTCGAGCCCCTCGACCTCGACATCGGCGACGACGCGGCCATTGGCGATCTGCGGATAGAGCTTGGCGATGCGGCCGGCGGAGGCGGCACCGCGTGCGGTGATGCGAATCTCCGCGCCTTCCTTCAGCGAGAAGGCGTGCCGTTCGGGCACCGAGAGCCGCAGGAAGACGCCGCCGCCGCCGATCGTCGCCACCGGCTCTCCCGGCATCACCACGGCGCCAAGCGTGACCGGCACGGTCAGCACCAGCCCGTCGCCGGGGGCAAGGACGCGGCCCTCGGCGGCCTGCTGTTCGGCGATGGACCGTTGCGCACCGGCGGTTGCGATCTGGCCGGTGATGACATCGACGCCGGTGCGGAGCTGGTCAAGCCGCTGGGCGGTGATCACGCCCCGCCCGACCAGGGTCTGGCCGCGGTCGAGATCGGCCTGGGCGGTGGAGAGCTGTGCCTTCAACGCCTCGATCTGGGCATCAAGTGCTGCGATCTGGAAGGCGATCTTGTCGTCATGGATGACCGCGATTTCCTGCCCGGCGGTCACACTATCGCCCTCGGTGACCGAAAGCGACTGCACGATCCCGCCGATGCGGGCGCGCGCAGGCACTGTCTCGCGCGCCTCCACCGTGCCGTAGACCGACTTCCACTCGGTCACGGTCACGGGTTCGAGTCTCAGCGTCTCCGCGCCGACGGGTGCGGCGGCAAGAAGGCTCACCAGAAGCAGAAGCGCGCGCATCGGCGGCGGCCTTTCAGAATGCGCAGCCGGGTTTCACGCCGAACTTGCGGAAGATTGCAGCCGCCGGGCAGACGCCGGTGAAGGCCGATTGCAGAAGGTTAAGGCCGATGAAGACGGTGAACCAGACGAAATGGGGCGAAACCCAGACGGTCAGCGCGACCGACAGAAGGACCATTGCGCCGGCAAAGGCGAGGATAGCGCGATCAAGGGACATGACAGCCTCCGGTTGCTTTCATATTCATGATCATGAATGTAAAGCCGGAAATCAAGATGTATCGACGCGGATTTCCCGCTTCATGGCAAACTGTCGCAGGTCCGCCATGACCCGGATCAATCGACCCGGCTTCTTCGCCAGCCCGGACACCGGAAGCACACCCGTCTGCGGCGATGCGCGCCCGCTGCCCCCGGAACCACGCGGGAGCAATCAGGGCCATAGCTCGGCAATTTCAGGAAGGATGGCGCACCCGAAGAGATTCGAACTCCTGACCCCCAGATTCGTAGTCTGGTGCTCTATCCAGCTGAGCTACGGGTGCGTAGGGCAGGCATTTAGCGGTCCGCACCGGCCAATGCAAGGGCAAAACCGCCCCGGCCGGAGGTGTAGCGCGGCGGTTCAGGCCGGGGTTTCGGGGGGTCTCAGGGGGCTCTCAGGGGAGCGCGCGGGGGCGGTCGCCGGAGGGGTCGCCAGAGGAGGCGCGGTCAGGTCGCGCGGCAGGCGGATGATGAATTCCGTTCCCTCCGCGCCGGTCTTCAGAAGCTCCAGCCGCCCGCCGTGGCCGCGCACAAGCTCGGCCGCGATGGCAAGACCGAGACCGGTGCCGCCTTTGCGGTAGCCCCCTTGGAACGGCTGGAAGAGATGGTCGCGCGCCCGTTCGGGCAGGCCGGGGCCGGTGTCGCCGACGCGGATCCACCAGCCCTGATCGTCCTCGCCCGCGCCGATCTCGATCGTGCCGGGACGCTCGGTCGCCTCGATCGCCTGGCGGGCGTTGCGCACGAGGTTGGTCAGCACCCGGTGCAACTGCTCCTGATCGGCACGGATGGTCAGCGAGGCGGGAACGTCGGTGAGGAACTCCACCGCCGACGTGCCGGCCGACAGCCGCTCGCCCTCGACGATCTCACGGACGAGACCGGCGAGCATGAACCGGGTGAGCGCCGGCGGCGGCTCGTCGGCCTTGCCGAAGGCGAGGGTCGATTCGCAGAGCGCGACGGCCCGGCTGATCGAGCCCACGAGCTTCGGCGCGGCACGCTTGACCATCGGATCGTCGCTTCTCTCCATCCGGTCGGCGAGAAGCCGGGCCGTGGTCAGAATGTTCCTGAGGTCATGGCTCACCTTCGCCACGCCGCCGCCGAGCTGGGCCAGACGTTCCTTCTGCCTGAGCGCGCCGATCAACTGACGCTCCATCGAGCGCAGCGCCTCTTCCGCCTCGCGCAGCTCGATCACCTGGGCCTTCGGCTCGATCACGCGCCGCGCGTCCTCCGGCGCCTCGGCATAGAGCTGCATCTGCGAGACTAGGCGGCGGATCGGCGCCACCAGCACCTGCCGGACGGCCAGGAACAGAAGCGCGGCCGTGACCACCGAGATCACCGCCGAAAGGCCGAGAAGGCGCAGGCCATAGTCGATCATCGCGGTGCGCAGCGGCCTGCTGTCCATCGTCGCCTCGATCAAGAGCCCCGCCTGCTTCACCGGGTCGCCGATCACCCGGATGATCCGGCCCTCCGGGTCGATCAGGCAGGCGATGGCGTCGCGGATCAGTTCCCAGGCCGAAGGCGCGCGCAGGTCGTAGCTCTTGTAGATCGGCGCCGGAATCGGCGAGGTCAGCACAAGCTGGCGCACCTCGTCGCGCCTCAGAACCACGTTGTAGACCTCGGCATTTTCCAGAAGCTCGCGTTCGAGCGTCTCGTCGATCATCTCGTCGGTGGCGAGAAGCGCCAGCGAGGCGATCTGGGCGCGTTCCAGACGCGACAGGATGTAGTCCTGCCGGAAGCGCGCGACGGAGGGGACGAAGATCAGCACCTCGGCCAGCATGACGAACAGCATCGTCAGCAGGAGGAAGCGGCCCGAAAGCGTGTTGAACAGTTTCAATCGTCCCATCCCTGCCGACACGGGCGGCGCCTGGCCGGTTTCGGCCCGTCGTGCTTTCCCCGAGAATAAGCATTCGGAGCGCGGTGTGAAACCACCTCCCGGCCCGGGACCGACGCCGCGCCCGGCGTAGCCCGCCGGCCGGTGCCAGGGGGTGCGAAAAGGGCGAGATTCCGGGCTCTGGCGAGTTGACTTGCACCCCGCAGCCGTCTAATAGCCGGGCTTCAAATGACAGCGGCCTTCGAATCCATGCCCGGTTTGGGCCGCAAGAACCCGGAGTAGACGCGATGAAGCGCACGTTCCAGCCGTCGAACCTCGTTCGCGCCCGCCGCCACGGCTTTCGCGCGCGCATGGCGACGAAGGGCGGCCGCAAGGTGCTTGCCGCGCGGCGCGCCAAGGGCCGGAAGGTCCTGTCGGCCTGAGGGCCGGCACAGCGGCACACGGCATGACACCGCCGGAGGCGCCCGTGCAAGGCCAAGTCGGCCGGGGCACGGATACGCCGCCGGCGGTTTCCGTTTGCCTGACGCTGGCCAGGCGCGCCGATTTCCTGCGCGCGGCGCAGGGGCGGCGGCAGGGGATGCCGGGCTTTCTTCTTCAGGCGCGGCACCGCGGCCCCGGAGAGGCCGATCCGCAAGCGATCCGCGTCGGCTTCACCTGCTCGAAGAAGCTCGGCAACGCGGTCGCGCGCAATCGCGCCAAGCGGCGGCTGCGCGAGATCGCCCGCGCGATCCTTCCCCTTCACGGCCAGCCCGGCTGGGACTACGTTCTGGTCGGGCGCCCGGAGGCGACCGCCAGCCGCGACTTCGCCGCGATGACGGCCGACCTCCTCCGCGCGCTGGGGAAGATTCACGGAAGCAGGGAATGAGCCCCTTCGCCCATATCGTCGCCCTGCCGGTGCGGGCCTACCGGCTGGTCCTGAGCCCCTGGGTCGGCCACTCGTGCCGCTACCAGCCGACTTGTTCGGCCTATGCGCTGGAAGCGCTGGAGAAGCACGGGGCGGCGAAGGGCACGTGGCTCGCCCTCCGCCGCATCGGCCGATGCCATCCCTGGGGCGGGTCGGGCTATGACCCGGTGCCCGGCTGCGCCGGAAGCGATCACTCCTCGAAGGGCTGAACCCGGATCAGGCGAAACGGCGTGCCTCCCGCGGCGGCAGCCTCGACCTCGGCCCGCTCGAGGTTCTGGTAGACCGCGTTGATCGCCATGACCTCGTCAAGGGTCACAGGCTCCGCCCGGAACCGCGCGGCGACGAAGCTGCCGGGGGCTGCCGCCGCGGTCAGCTCGGCCAGGACATCGCGGCCGAACAGGATGGCGCCATCGAACTCGGCGGACTTCAGCTCCGCCCCCGCGAAGCTCGTGCCAATCAGCACCGCGCCGCGGAATGTCGCCGCCCCGAGTGCCGCCGCATCGAAGCGCCCGCCGAGGATGACCGCGCCGTCGAAGCTCGCCGCGGTGAGGACGGCGCCGCTGAAATCGGTCGCGAACTGCACCGAGCGGTTGAAATCCGCGCCGGACAGGAACGTGCTGTAGGGCGCGTTTTCCGCAAGATAGGGCGCGCGCGTCCGCTCCGGCCCGACCACCGCGAAGCTGGAGCGGCGGAACTGGGCGCCGCGAAAGCGCACGTTTTCCAGCGCGGCGCCACCGAGGTCGACCTCGGTGAGGTAGCTGCCGGACAGATCGGCATAGGACAGCCGCGTGCCAAGGCCGGTGAGAAGGGCGATGTCGGCGTTCGGCAGGTAGGCGAAGGACAGGTCGAGCCCGGCGAGGTTCAGCCTCTCAAGGTTGTGGACACCGGCGCCGAGAAGCACGGTCAGAAGCTGGCCGCGCTCCGGGCTTGCCGGCCGGTCGATCAGCCGGTTCGCGGTTTCCTCCTCCGGCCAGTCGAAGGCCGCGGCCATCCGCTCGTAGGTTGCCGGCAGGTCGGCGCGCCGGCGCAGCATCGCGCGGCGGGTCTTGTCGCCCGGGTCCTGCGCGCGCACGCCGAGATCGAGGAAGCGGTATGGCTGGGTCGCCCGCGAGATCGAGGTGATCCGCAGGACAAGCTCGCGATCGAGCTCGGCGGGGTCGATCAGGTTAAAGAGAGGCCGGTCTTCCGCGGTCGTCGCCTCGTTCCCTTGCGTGGCGTCGAGGGCCGCGCCAAGCCGCGCCGCGATCCCGGTGATCTCGACGGCGAGGGCGGCGTTGCGCGCCGCCTCGGCAAGCTGGACGTCCTGGGTGAGCAGCGTCGTCTGTTCCGCGATGCGCCCGTTCTGCTCGCGCAGAAGCTCGGACTGGGCGGCGATGAGCTGGTTCTGCTTGAAGAGGAGCGCGGTGCCGGCAAGCGCCGCCATCGCGGCAATGAGCGCGGTGAGCGAGGCGAGGATCCAGCGGCGCGCGGTGATCCAGGCATAGCGGGCAAGCGCAAGCGACACCACCTCTCGCGCCGCCTTCGTCGCGCCGCCCGCATCGCGCTCGACCGTGCGCTCGGCCATCTGCGCGAGGGGCCGGGCCAACCGCTCGATCTCGGTTTCCGCATGTCCGAAGAGGCGGCGCAGGATCGGCTTTCGGGCGAGAAAGAGCATCGCGCCAAGAAGCGTGACCACGAAGAGCGCGGACAGGAAGACGAGAACGATGAGGCCCGCGCCATCCTCGAGGAACGCGAGCCCGGAAAAGGCGACGAGGAAGCCCGCCGCGGTGCCGAAGCCAAAGACGAGGATTCCCGTCCAGGCGCCAAGGCCCCGGGACACCGTCCCCGGCGCATCCGCAGGTGTTTCGTCGCGTTCCGCCACGCCCGACGGCCCCTCTGCCCACGTCCGGCCCACCGGCCGGTGTGACGATGACAAAGACCGGGCTTCATGGCAATGGCGCGACGGGCCACGAGCGAGGCCGGCGCCCGCGATTTCCCTTGGCGGCCCGGGCCGGAGCGTTTAGGTGAACACCATGCTCGACGACCATGACGACATCCACCCGCTGTTCCACGGCGCCCCCGCGACCACGGAGTTCAAGAAGCTCCGCAAGCGGATCGTGCGCGAGGTGCGCGAGGCGATCGAGACCTACGGCATGATGGAGCGCGGCGCGCGCTGGCTCGTCTGCCTGTCGGGCGGCAAGGACAGCTACACGCTGCTGGCGATGCTGCACGAGCTGAAATGGCGTGGCCTCCTGCCGGTGGACCTTCTCGCCTGCAATCTCGACCAGGGCCAGCCGGGTTTTCCGGCGACGGTGCTGCCGGAGTTCCTGTCCCGCATGGGTGTGCCGCACCGGATCGAATATGCCGACACCTATTCGATCGTGACCGACAAGATCGCGCCGGGGGGCACGATGTGTTCGCTCTGCTCGCGGCTCAGGCGCGGCAATCTCTACCGCATCGCGCGGGAGGAAGGCTGCTCGGCGGTCGTGCTCGGCCATCACCGCGACGACATCCTCGAGACCTTCTTCATGAACCTCTTTCACGGCGGGCGGCTGGCCACCATGCCGCCGAAGCTCGTGAACGAGGACGGCGACCTTTTCGTCTATCGCCCGCTGGCCTTCGTGGCCGAGGCCGATTGCGAGAGGTTCGCGCGTGCGATGGACTACCCGATCATCCCCTGCGACCTCTGCGGCTCGCAGGAGGGGCTTCAGCGCAAGCAGGTCAAGCAGCTCCTCGACGGCTGGGAGGCGAGGAACCCCGGGCGGCGGCAGGTGATGTTCCGCGCGCTGATGAACGCGCGGCCGTCGCACCTGCTCGACCCCGGGCTGTTCGACTTCGCGGGGCTCACGTCCGGTCCGGCGCATTTTAGCGATATTCCGCGCCTTGTCGGGGATGCGGATTAACCTCCCGGTCACCCGCGCGGCCTAGCGTTCCCCCAGATGCCGTCCTTTTGGGCTTTGACGGAAGGGGTTCCCATGATCCGCAAGCAGTTCATCCCCGCGCTTGGCCGCGCGACGGCACCGCTCGTCGAAGCGGAATTCCTGACCCTCTACCCGGCGCTGGCGCTGGCGCTGCTCTGGTTCGGCCCGCGCGGGGCGCTCATCACCGGCCTCGCCGGCGTCCCGATGGCGGTTCTGGCCCGGGCACGGGCGGCAAGGGCGGACGCCCGGCCCGCGGCCGGGGACGCCGCAGGGCGAAGGCCGCCCCGGCACCTCGTGACCGCCGCCCTCGACCGCGCCTTCGCAAGCCAGGAGGAAACTGGCAAGGCCTCGGCCTGCATCGTCGTCGGCCTCGATGATCCGACCCAGCTCGTCGCGACCTACGGGCAGGAGGCCTGCGACCGCACGATGGACCGGATCGGCGAACGGATCGCTGCCGTTCTGAGGGAACACGACATTGTCGGGCGGATCGACCGCACGCGTTTCGCCGTGGCGCTCGCGCCCGTGCGACGCATGGACCTCGAGGCGGTGATCCAGATTGCGGGCCGAATCCGTGCCGCTCTGGGCGAACCCGTCTCGATCGACGCGATGACCGTTTATGTCAGCGCATCGGTGGGCTTCTGCCTGACCAGCCGCGCGCCTGAGCGCACCGGACCGGCGGTGCTCGAGGCCGCCGATCTCGCGTTCGAAGAGGCGCGCCGCAACGGGCCGGGCGGCATCCGCGCCTATTCGACCGACATCGGCCGCGCCGCCCTGGCGCGCGACGCGCTTCGCGATCAGGTGGAGGCCGCGCTCGAGAACGGCGAGATCGTCGCCTATTTCCAGCCGCAACTGTCGACCGACACCGGCGATGTCGCCGGCTTCGAGGCGCTGGCGCGCTGGCAGCACCCCAGCCGCGGCGTGCTGACGCCCGGCGACTTCCTGCCGGCGATCCTTGCCGCGGGCCTGGCCGAACGGCTGGGAGAGGTGATCCTCGGCCAGGCGCTTTCGGCGCTGCGCGGCTGGGACCGGGCGGGGCTCAGGGTGCCGCAGGTGGCGGTGAACTTTTCCTCGGCCGAGCTGCGCAACCCCAACCTCGCGGCCAAGCTCAAATGGGAACTCGACCGCTTCGACCTCGCCCCCGAACGGCTGACGGTGGAAATCCTCGAATCCGTCATGGCCGAGACCGACAACGACGTGATCGTCCACAACATCACCGCGCTTTCGCGGATGGGCTGCAACATCGACCTCGACGATTTCGGGACCGGCCATGCCTCGCTGGCGTCGATCCGGCGTTTCTCCGTCGGCCGCATCAAGATCGACCGGTCCTATGTGACGCGCGTCGATTCGGACATGTCGCAGCAGCGCATGGTGGCCGCGATCCTGTCGATGGCCGAACGGCTCGGCATCGAGACGCTCGCCGAGGGGGTGGAGACGATCGGCGAACACGCCCATCTGGCGCAACTCGGCTGCAGCCATGTGCAGGGCTTCGTCATCGCGCGTCCGATGGCCCTGAACCAGACCGACGACTGGCTCCGCACCCACCGGGCAAAGCTTGACGCCACCTCCGGCGTCGCCCGGCGCACCGGCTGACGATCCGGGGAGTGTGGGTGCCGCCGAGCGGTCACGGACCGGCGCCCCCTTGCGGGCGCGAAGGCGGGACGGCGCAGGCGCGACGGTGCAGGCGGGGTGGTGGCCATAACGCTTGCGATAACGCCGGCCATCACGCTGGCCGCGGCGCAGACCGGGGCTGGCAGCAACGGGCGGCCGCCGGGGGCGATGGATCGGCTCGTCCCCGCCCCCGGGTCTCCGTGCTACCGCCCCGGGGGGCGAAACCGCTTGACCTTTCGCCGCCCGTTCTGTTGAACCTGCGCAAACCTCGGCAGGACGGGTGGTGGGTCCGAAATGGACGATCAGAACAAGAATCTCATTCTCGCGACGGTGCTGTCGTTCCTCGTGATCCTCCTGTGGTACACGCTGTTCCCGCCGCCCGAAACCCAGCCCGTGCCCGAGACGCCCGCCCAGAGCCAGACGGCGGGCGAAACGGCGCCGGCTGCAACGGGCGCGGCCCCGCCCGCCTCCAATGCCGCAGCCCCGGCCGCCACCGACACCGCCGCGGCCGAGGCGGCCGCCGCGGTCGCCGCAGCGCCGCGCCTGCCGGTCGACACGCCGCGCCTCACCGGCTCGATCTCGCTTCTCGGCGGCCGGATCGACGACCTGTCGCTCAAGGACTACGAGGTCTCGCTCGACAAGGGCGCACCCGACGTCCGCCTGCTCGCGCCCGTGGGCAGCACCGAGCCGGACGCCGCAAAACCCTACTACGCGGTCTATGGCTGGGCCCCCGCGGGCGATCTGGCCGCGACCGCAGTGCCGGGCGCGAGGACCGAATGGACGGTCGAGAGCGGCGCCAAGCTTTCGCCCGGGCAGCCCGTCACGCTGTCGTGGGACAACGCCGCCGGCCTCGTCTTCCACCGCACCATCGCGGTCGACGACAACTATCTCTTCACGGTGACGCAGCGGGTGGAGAACCGCACCGCGGCGGCCGTGCGCCTCGCCCCCTACGGCATCATCGCCCGCCACGGCATTCCCGAAGGCCAGCGCATCTACGTGCTGCACGAAGGCGTGGTCAGGATGACCGACGGCAAGCTCGAGGAGATCAAGTACGCCAACCTGCCCAAGCTCGACACCGACCCGAACGAGGGCGCCCCGGCCGAGCTTCAGACCGCCGCCACCAACGGCTGGATCGGCTTCACCGACAAGTACTGGATGACGACACTGATCCCCGCCGACGGCCAGGCCTTCACCTCGGTGGCGAAATACGTCCCGGGCGCCGATCTCTACCAGACCGAGGCGCGGCTGCCGGTGATGGAGGTCGCCCCCGGCGCCTCTGCCGAGGCGGTGACGATGCTCTTCGCCGGCGCCAAGGAATGGGAGACGATCGCGCACTACCAGAACGACCCGGGCTGGTTCGACCGTCTTCTCGGCACCCGGACCGATCCGGCCCGTCCGAAGGTCGACCGCTTCGTCGATTCGATCGACTGGGGTTGGTATTTCTACCTGACCAAGCCGATGTTCCGGCTCTTGCACTGGCTGCACGGCGCGATCGGCAACATGGGCTTCGCGATCATCGCGCTGACGGTGATCATCAAGCTTCTGGTCTTCCCGCTGGCGCGGCACTCCTACATCTCGATGGCGCGGATGAAGGAGCTTCAGCCCGAGATGGAGAAGCTGAAGGAACAGTCCGGCGAAGACCGCCAGAAGCTCCAGCAGGGAATGATGGAGCTTTACAAGAAGAACAAGGTGAACCCGGCCTCGGGCTGCCTGCCGATCCTTCTGCAGATCCCGATCTTCTTCTCGCTCTACAAGGTGATCTACGTCACGATCGAGCTTTACCACGCCCCCTTCGTCGGCTGGATCCGCGACCTTTCCGCGCCCGATCCCTCGTCGATCCTGAACCTCTTCGGGCTCCTGCCCTTCGCGACGCCGGAACCGGGGAGCCTCTTCTTCATGTTCTCGCTCGGCGTGCTGCCGATCCTGCTCGGCATCTCGATGTGGTTCCAGCAGAAGCTGAACCCGGCGCCTGCCGATCCGACCCAGCAGGCGATCTTCGCCTGGATGCCCTGGATCTTCATGTTCATGCTCGGCAGCTTCGCCTCGGGCCTCGTGCTCTACTGGATCGCCAACAACACGATCACCTTCCTCCAGCAGTACACGATCATGTCGATGCACGGCAAACGCCCGGACCTGTTCGGCAACATCCGCTCGGGCTTCCAGCGCAAGCCCGCGGGACCGGACGGCAAGGCCAAGCCGAAATGACCGCCACGCTCGCCCGGATATTCCGCCACCCGATCAAGTCGGTCGGGGCCGAAGACCTGGACGGGACGGTCCTGAGCGCGGGGCGGTCACTGCCGCTTGACCGGGAATGGGCGGTGCTCAACGACCGCGCGAAGATTACCCGCCGCCCGGACGGCAGGGCCAGCGAATGGGGCAGGAAGGCCAACTTCCTGACCGGACGCGCCGGGCCGTCGCTCATGGCAGTGACCGCCTCGATGCGGGCCGGCGGGCGCCTGCGGCTTGATCACCCCGACCTCGGGCTCCTCGAGGTCGACCCGGATGGGCCGGCGGACCAGACAAGGCTTGTCGACTGGCTCCGCCAGATCTGGCCCGAGGACGCACCGGCGCCAACGGCACTGGTCCGCGCCCCGGGCCAGCCGCTCACCGACGAATCCGTGCCCTATGTCTCGCTGATCGGCACCGCCTCGCTGGCCGACCTTTCGGCGCGCGCCGGCATCCCCCTGTCGCCGCGCCGCTTCCGCGCCAACCTCTGGGTGGAGGGCTGGGCGCCGCTGGCTGAGCTTGATCTCGTCGGACGCGTCATCCGGGTGGGCGCGGCCGTCCTCCGGCCGGTGGCGCGGATCGGACGCTGCCGGGCGACCGACGCCAACCCCGAAACCGGCAGGCGCGACATCGACATGCTGCCGCTTCTCGCACGGAGCTACGGCCACACCGACCTCGGCGTCTTCTGCACCGTCGTCGAGGGCGGCCCCGTCACCCGCGGCGACCGGGTGGAAGTGCTGTGACCGCGCTTCCCTTCCCCCTCGCCGACGCCCCCGATCCCGATGCCGCCGAGCGCGGCCGGCTGATGTTCGCCGGGCCGGTGGAGTTCGTGAAGGGCGTCGTGGCGATGGGCGGGCTGCCACCAGCCGACCGGATCGAGGTCTGCTTCGCCGGCCGCTCGAACGTGGGGAAGTCCTCGCTGATCAACGCGCTGACCGGGCGCAGGACCCTTGCGCGGGCGTCGAACACGCCCGGCCGCACGCAGGAGATCAACTACTTCGCGCTCGGCGAGGCCCGCTACCTCGTCGACCTGCCCGGCTACGGCTTTGCCGAGGCGCCGGTGGCGGTCGTCGCCCGCTGGCAGGCGCTTCTCAGGGCCTATCTCTCCGGCCGGGCGACGCTGCGCCGCGCCTTCGTGCTGATCGACATGCGCCACGGCATCAAGGCGGTGGACGAGGAAATCCTGACCCTGCTCGACCGCGCCGCCGTGCCGTTCCAGACCGTGCTGACCAAGGCCGACAAGGTGAAGGCCGCGGACCGGGAGCCGGTGCTGGCGCAGGTCCGCGCCGCGCTCCAGAAGCACCCCGCCGCCTACCCCGAGCTTGTCGTCACCTCCTCGGAAAAGGGCGACGGGATCGAGACGCTCCGCGCCATCGTCGCGGGGCTCGAATAGGCCCCGCTTCTTCGTTGCCGAAATACCCCGGAGGGGTCCGGGGAGGCGGGCCTCCGCGGCGGCACGTCCCTCAGACGTGCTGGCCCGCGTTCACCTCGATCTCGGTCCCGGTGACGTAGGACGAGGCGTCCGAGCAGAGGAACCAGATGACGTCGGCGACCTCGGAGGGCTGGCCGAGCCGGCGCAAGGGCAGCGTCTCGACGATCTTCTCCGTCCCGGGCGAGAGGATCGAGGTCTCGATCTCTCCGGGTGCGATCGCGTTCACCCGCACGCCGAGGGGGCCGAAGTCATGCGCCATCTCGCGCGTCAGCGCCTTCAGCGCCGCCTTCGATGTGGCATAGGCCGCGCCGGCGAAGGGATGCACGCGGGAGCCGGCGATCGAGGTGACGTTGACGACCGCCCCCTTCGCCGCCGAAAGCTCCTCCCTCAGCCCGCGGGCGAGCACGATCGAGGCGAAGAAGTTGACGTGGAAGACCTGGCCCCAGGTCCGAAGGTCGGTGTCGAGCGTGTTGAGCCGGCCGCCGTCCGGCCCCTTGGGCGAGATGCCGGCGTTGTTGACCAGCGCGTGCAGCCTGCCGCCGAGCCGGGCGCGGATCGCCCCGATCGCCTCGATCGTGCGGTTCGGATCGGCGAGGTCGATCACGATGTGATCCTCGCGCCCTCCGCCCCAGGGGCATTTGTCCGGGAAGGGCTGGCGCGAGCAGGTGATCACGCGCCAGCCCTCGCGGGCGAAGCGCATCACCGTCGCATGGCCGATCCCGCGCGACGCGCCGGTCAGAAGTAGTGTCCTGGTCTCGCTCATCCGGGCCTCCGCAATTCTCGCGCCAAGCTAGGCATCCGGCGGGGAAACGCAACCGCCTCCGGTCCGGTCCAGGCCCTTGGCAGGCCCTCCCCGAGCGGATAACACGGGCGGGACAGCGCCCGCAGGACCGCCCGCGATGAGAAAGCAGACCATGAACCGTGACTGGATCGCCACCGCCCGGACCCTGTCCGAGGCGCTTCCCTATCTGCAACGCTACGCCGGCGCGGTGGTCGTCGTGAAGTTCGGCGGCAATGCGATGGGCGACGAGGCGGCGATGGCGGAGTTCGCCCGCGACATCGTGCTGATGCGGCAGGTGGGGGTGAACCCGGTCGTCGTCCACGGCGGCGGGCCGATGATCAACGACCTGCTTTCCCGCCTCGGCATCCGCTCGGAGTTCGTCCGCGGCAAGCGGGTCACCGACAAGGCCACGGTCGAGGTGGTGGAGATGGTGCTGACCGGCCTCGTCAACAAGCGGATCGTGCAGGCGATCATGGACGAGGGCGGCCGCGCCGTCGGGCTTTCCGGCAAGGACGACGACCTGATGGTCTGCGAGGCCGACGACCCGGAGCTTGGCTTCGTCGGCAAGCCGGTGGAGATGAACGTGCAGGTGCTGCGCGACCTTTTCGCGGCCGGGATCATCCCGGTGGTGGCCCCGGTCGCCACCGGCATGAACGCCAACGAGACCTTCAACGTCAACGGCGACACTGCCGCCGGCGCGCTGGCCGCGGCGCTCAAGGCCGACCGGCTGCTGCTGCTGACCGACGTGTCGGGGGTGAAGAACAGCGCGGGCGAGGTGGTGACCCAGCTCACGCCCGAGGAGGTGCGCGCGATGATCGCCGACGGCACGATCTCGGGCGGGATGATCCCCAAGGTGGAAACCGCGCTGGCCGCGGTCGAGGGCGGCGTGCGCGCGGCAGTGATCCTCGACGGGCGTCAGCCCAACGCCTGCCTTCTGGAACTGTTCACCGACCACGGCGCCGGCTCGATCATCCGCTCGACCGAGCCGCGCGTGAAGCCGCGCACCCGGTGACCGCCTACGACGACATCGCCGCCCGCGCTGCCGGGGTGGGGCTGGAGATTTTCGGCGCCTTCCACCCGGCGGCGGGCGACGGGGTGCCGGATGGCACCGGCACGCTCCTCCTCCTCGGCCCGCGCGAGCCCGGGTTCTGGGCCAGGGTCACCGCCGGCCCGGAATGGCTGGATGGCGCGGCCGATCCGCTCGACCGCTGGTCGGCGCGGGTGGTCGGACGCCTCGCCGGGGGGGTGGGCGGCCGCGCGCTCTATCCTTTCGGCGGGCCGCCGCACCATCCGTTCTTTGCCTGGGCGCTGCGGTCGGGCCGGGCCTTTGCCTCGCCTGCCACGCTTCTGGTCCACGACACCGCGGGGCTGATGGTGTCCTACCGCGGCGCGATCGCGCTGCCGCACCGGATCGACCTGCCCGACCCGCCGGATGCGTCGCCCTGCGAAAGCTGCGTGGACCGGCCCTGCCTTTCGGCCTGTCCGCCGCGCGCGCTGACCGCCGGGGGCTACGACCTGCCCGCCTGCCACCGCTTTCTCGACACCGAGCCCGGCGTGGAGTGCCTTTCCGCAGGCTGCCTCGTTCGCCGCGCTTGCCCGGTGTCGCTAGCCTATGGCAGGCTGGCGGAGCAATCCGCCTATCACATGAGGCTCTTTCACCGATGACCCCCGCCGGCCACCGCCGCCTGATCCTGACGCGCCATGCCAAGTCCGCCTGGGACGATCCGGCGATGGCGGACCATGACCGGCCGCTCAATTCCCGCGGCCGCCGCGCGGCGCTGGAGCTTGGCGAATGGCTGCATTCGCGCGGCTACGAGCCCGACGAGGTGCTCTGCTCCCCCGCCGAGCGCACGCGCGAAACCTGGACGCGGGCCGCCGCCGCACCCCTGGAGGTGACGCCGAACGTCGCCTATGTCGAGGCGCTCTACCACGCCTCGCCCGACGCGATGCTGGCTGTGCTTCAGCGCGCCAGGGGCGAGTGCGTGATGATGATCGGCCACAATCCCGGCATCGCCGCCTTCGCGGCGATGCTGCCCGCCCGGCCACCCGCACATCCTGATTTCCGCCGCTATCCGACCGCGGCGACACTCGTCGTCGATTTCCAGATCGCCGACTGGCCGGAGGCGCGGCCCGGCGCGGGCAGCGTGCTCGACTTCTTCGTGCCGGCCGGGCGCGACTGAAACCGCAGGCCCCGGCCGCTCAGTGGCCGAGAATCTGGCTGAGGAACAGCTTGGTCCGCTCCGACTGCGGGTTGTTGAAAAATTCCTTCGGCTCGTTCTGTTCGACGATCTGGCCCTGATCCATGAAGATCACCCGGTTCGCGACCGCTTGGGCAAAGCCCATCTCGTGGGTGACGCAGAGCATCGTCATCCCCTCCTCGGCCAGCTCGATCATGGTGTCGAGCACTTCCTTGATCATCTCGGGGTCGAGCGCCGAGGTCGGCTCGTCGAAGAGCATGATCCGCGGCTTCATGCAGAGCGCGCGCGCGATCGCCACCCGCTGCTGCTGGCCGCCCGAAAGCTGGCCGGGATATTTCAGCGCCTGTTCGGGGATTTTCACCTTTTCGAGGAAATGCATCGCGGTTTCCTCGGCCTCCTTCTTCGGCACTTTCCGCACCCAGATCGGCGCGAGGGTGCAGTTTTCCAGGATCGTCAGATGCGGGAAAAGGTTGAAGTGCTGGAACACCATGCCGACCTCGGAGCGCACCTTGTCGATGTTCTTGAGGTCCGAGGAAAGTTCCGTCCCCTCGATGATGATCCGGCCCGACTGGTGTTCCTCCAGCCGGTTGATGCAGCGGATCAGCGTCGACTTGCCCGACCCGGAGGGTCCGCAGACGACAATGCGTTCACCGCGGTTCACCGTCATGTTGATGTCGCGCAGCACGTGGAAGGTGCCGTACCACTTGTTCATGTTGGTGATCTGGATCGCGACCTCTTCCGAGACCTGCATCTGGCGCCGGTCGATCTTGCGAGTGATGGCGTGGGGGTCCGACATGGGTCGCTCCTTACCGGTGTTCGCGTTTCAACAGCCGTTCGAGATACATCGAATAGCGCGACATGCTGAAGCAGATGATCCAGAAGATGAGGCCGACGAAGATGTAGGGCTCCCAGTAGGTGCCCTTCCATTCGATCGAGGCGCGGACCGCATCGGTGATGCCCTTCAAGGGGTCGAGCAGGCCCACGAAGATGACGAGCGTGGTATCCTTGAAGAGCCCGATGAAGGACGAGACGATGCCGGGGATCGAGATCTTCAGCGCCTGCGGCATGATGATCAGCCGCTGCGCCTTCCAGTAGTCGAGGCCGAGCGCGTCGGCGGCCTCGTACTGCCCGCGCGGCAGCGCGGCAAGGCCGCCGCGGATCACCTCGGCGATATAGGCGGCCGAGAAGATCGTCACCATGATGATGACGCGCAGGATGATGTCGAAGTTGGTGCCCGGCGGCAGGAAGTAATTCAGAAGCAGCGAGGCGACGAAGAGAAGCGTGATCAGCGGCACGCCGCGGATGAACTCGATGAAGCCGACGCAGAGCGTCTTGACCAGGAACATGTCCGACCGCCGGCCGAGCGCGAGGACGATCCCCATCGGCAAGGAAAAGGCGATGCCGGTCACGCCGATGGTCAGCGCCAGGACGAAGCCGCCGAAGCGTTCCGAGCGGACCACCTCGATCCCCGCCGGCAGCACACGCTGCAACGCCTCGGCGGCGGGACCGGCCGCGAAAAGCCACCAGAGCACGGGCACGAGAACGCCCGCCGCAAGCCCGACGATCGAACCCGCCGCGGGCTGGACCAGCCGGAACGCGCCCCAGCCTGCCACAAAGCCGAGAACCGCCACGACCGGAAGCCAGATCGTCCCGCCCCAGAGGAGCCAGAATCCCGCGGCCGGATAGAGCAGCGTGAAGAAGATCAGCCGGTCCGGTGCGAGGAACTGCACCGCCACAACTGCGGCAAGCACGGCGAGGGCGAGGATGTTGTGCTGGCCGAGCGCCAGGAGTGCCGCCAGCGTCAGCGCGGCGACGGCGCAGATGAAGATCGTCGCGGCGCGCCGGCTCTGCATGAAAAGCACCGGCCCGAGGCAGATCAAGAGAAGCCCGAAGGCCAGCACCGGGCGCCAGTAGAGCTCGGCCGGATAGAAGCCGTAGAGGAACTGCGGCCAGCGTTCGCGGATCACCGCCCAGCAGGCGCCTTCCGCACCGGCGCCCCAGCGTTCCTCGATGATCGCGCGGCATTCGCCAAGCGACTTCGCATTCCAGACCGAATGCAGGAACCACGGCAGGAACTGCTGCACGACGAGGTAGAGCAGAACGATCCCCACCAGTGTCAGCGCGGTGTTGAAGGGGCCTGCGAAGAGGTTTTCCCTGAGCCACCTGATCGCGCCGGTCTGCATCGCCGGGGGGGCCGCCGGCGGCAGCATCGTGTCGCGGACGAAGGGAACCGTCTGGGCGTGAAGCTCTGACATCTCAGCGCTCCTTCAGCTTCACGGCGTTGTTGTAGAGGTTCATCGCCCCCGAGATCATCAGGCTGAGCGCGAGATAGATCAGCATCATCAGCAGGATGCATTCCAGCTCCCGCCCGGTCTGGTTGAGGGTGATGCCGCCGAGCGTGCCGCGCAGGTCCATGTAGCTGACGGCGATGGCCAGCGAGGAGTTCTTGGTCAGGTTCAGGAACTGCGAGATCAGCGGCGGGATGATCACCCTCAGCGCCTGCGGCAGGATGACGAGCCGCATCGTCCGGCCGGGGCGCAGGCCCAGCGCATAGGCGGCCTCGGTCTGGCCCTTGGAAATCGCCATGATCCCCGCGCGGACGATTTCGGCGATGAAGGCCGCGGTGTAGAGCGACAGCGCCAGCCAGAGCGCCATGAGGGCGTTCGACACCAGCACGCCGCCCTTGAAGTTGAACCCGGCAAGCTCGGGATAGCTGAAATGGAAGCCGAGCGCGACGAGAAGGCCGACCGGCGGCACCAGAAGCGCCAGCAGGCTTTTCCACCATGTCACCGGGCGCGCGCCGGTTGCCTCCTGCACCCGCGCCGCGCCTTTCTCGATTGCCCGGAAAGCAAAGACCGCGATGGCGACGGCCACGAGGAAGGCAATGACATTGAGGCTGATCGGAATCCCGAGAACCTCGAACGAGCCGAGGCTGCGGGACACTTCCGGCATCGGGACGAAGGTGCCGCGGTTGGTGATGGCGATGCTGTCGAACACCTTCATCGTCGCCTCGGGGGCCTTGCCCTCGGCGATCATCTGTTCGGTCACGCGGAACTGGTTCGGCGTCGGCGTGATCTCGGTGAAGATCGCGTAGATCACGAAGATCCACAGCAGAAGCGGCACGTTGCGGAAGGTCTCGACATAGCCGGTCATGATC
>JAUQYB010000044.1 GCA_030837825.1 Albidovulum sp. | reverse complement strand
GGAAGGCAAGAAGAAGTAAGGACCGGACACATGGCAAACAGCAAACGGGATCTGTTCCTCAAGCGCCGCCTGCGCGTCCGGAACAAGCTTCGCAAGATGGCCGACGGGCGCGCGCGCCTCTCGGTCCACCGCTCGTCGAAGAACATCAGCGTCCAGTTGATCGACGACGTGAAGGGCGTCACGCTCGCCGCGGCCTCCTCGCTCGAGAAGGACCTCGGCGTCATCGGCAAGAACAACGTCGAGGCGGCCAGGAAGGTCGGCACGGCGATTGCCGAGCGGGCGAAGAAGGCCGGGGTCGAGGCGTGCTATTTCGACCGTGGCGGCTTTCTCTTCCACGGCAAGATCAAGGCGCTTGCCGATGCGGCCCGCGAGGGCGGCCTGAAGTTCTGAAGAATGCGGGTGGCGCCCCATCGAGCGGGCGCGCCACCCCGATGATCCGGGCCCCGATCGGTCGGGGACACCAGGATTGGCCCACCACGGCGCGCCAGCCGCGCCACCATGCAAGGAATGCCTGATGGCAGAACGTGAACACCGCGGGCAAGGCCGCGACCGCCGCGAAGACCGCCGCGAGCGCGAGGAAACCCCGGAATTCGCCGATCGTCTCGTTGCGATCAACCGTGTGTCGAAGACGGTGAAGGGCGGCAAGCGCTTCGGCTTCGCGGCACTCGTGGTGGTCGGTGACCAGCGCGGCCGCGTCGGCTTTGGCAAGGGCAAGGCCAAGGAAGTGCCGGAAGCGATCCGCAAGGCCACCGAACAGGCCAAGCGGAGCCTGGTCCGGGTGCCGCTGCGCGACGGGCGCACGCTCCACCACGACACCGAGGGTCGCCACGGTGCGGGCCGCGTCGTGATGCGCACCGCCGTCGCCGGCACCGGCATCATCGCCGGCGGCCCGATGCGCGCCGTGTTCGAGATGCTGGGCGTGCAGGACGTGGTGGCCAAGTCGATGGGATCGCAGAACCCCTACAACATGATCCGCGCCACGATCGACGGCCTGAAGCAGGAATCGAGCCCCCGCCAGGTCGCGCAGCGGCGCGGCAAGAAGGTGGCCGACATCCTGAAGAAGCCCGAAGCGGCTGAAGCGGCGGAGGCCTGAGGGACATGGCGAAGAAAACCATTGTCGTGAAGCAGATCGCCTCGCCCGCCCGCCGTCCTGCCGTCCAGGCGGCGACGCTGAAAGGGCTCGGCCTCGGCAAGATCAACCGCACCCGCGAGCTTGAGGACACGCCCTCGGTCCGCGGCATGGTCAACAAGATCCCGCATCTCGTGACCATCGTCGAAGAGCGCGGCTGACTCTCGCGCGTCACAGTTGAAGAACGCCCCGGTCGAAAGGCCGGGGCGCTCGCCGTTTTCGCCCTGCGCCGCAGCGGTTCGGCTCCGCCCGGAGCCTCGCCCGTTGATGCGCGGCACGGGCCCCGCTAGGCTCGCGCCGCAACCTGCAGAAGCGGACGATCCGGCGTGATCATGAGGCTCCTCTCCCTCGCGGCCCTTCTCGGCTCCGTCGCCATCGGCGTGACGCTCCGGGCCTGGGGGCAGCCGCTTGTCAGCGCCAGCGGGAAGATCAGCCTCTGGGTCAATTCGGTCTGGTCGGGCGAGAACTCGCAGCAGATCGCCGACTGGTATACGCTGTCGCATGTGATCCACGGGATGCTGATCGCCCTGGCCGGTCGCGCGCTGGGGTGGCGGATCGGCTTCCCTCTGGCGCTGGGGGTCGCCATCGCGACCGGCGTCGGCTGGGAGATCGGCGAGCACACGACCTGGGTGCTGGAGCGATTCCGCGGCCAGACGATCTATCAGGGTTATCGCGGCGACACCGTCCTGAATGCGGTCTGCGACTATCTCTTCATGCTCGGCGGGTTCGCGCTCGGCGCTTCGGCGCGGGTCCGCACCAGCCTTCTCCTCATCCTCGGCCTCGAGGTCGCGTCCGCGCTTGTCGCGCGCGACAACCTGATCCTCACCACGATCCGCGTGGTGCACCCGGTTCCGGCGATCACCGCGTGGCAGGACGCGGCGAATCCGCGCAGCGCGCCCGGCCCGTGATCTGCCGCGACGGCGTGGCTGCGGGGGGGGGGGAACCGCCCCGAAGAATCCTGTCGCTTTTTGCGCTGGACTGAGGTGGAATTCGCCCGCGCGCCTCGAGAGCCTGGCGCCAGGAGGAGAAGAAGCATGTCC
>JAUQYB010000002.1 GCA_030837825.1 Albidovulum sp. | reverse complement strand
GAGGTCGAGCGCCGAGAGCGGTTCGTCGAGCAGGAGCACCTTGGGCCGCGGCGCCAGCGCGCGGGCGAGCGCCACGCGCTGCTGCTGGCCGCCGGAAAGCTGCGAGGTCTTGCGCCCGGCCATCTGGTCGAGCCGGACGAGACGGACCATCTCCTCGGTCCGCGCCGTCACCTCGGGCTTCGGCCGACCGAGCATCTCGAGCCCGAAGGCGATGTTCTGCGCCACCGTCAGGTGGGGAAAGAGCGCATAGCTCTGGAACACCGTGTTCACCGGCCGCTTGTTCGGCGGCAGGTCCGAGACATCCTCGCCGTCAATGAGGATGGTGCCCGAGGTCGGGCTGTCGAACCCGGCGATCAGCCGCAGGAGCGTGGTCTTGCCGCAGCCGGACGGCCCCAGAAGGGTGAAGAACTCGCCCTTGCGGATCGCCACCGAGACGTTGTCGAGAGCGCGCACCGCCACGTCGCCCTGACCGAAGTCCTTGACCGCGTTCCGCGCCTCGACGGCATGGGTTTCGCTCACGCTGCGCTTCCTCCCCGTCCGGACTTTGCCGTTTGATCATTTTTGGGGCCGGGCCCTTGGTTCCCGGGATCGTGGCGGATAGGGCAGTTTGCTGTCAAACGATTCCTCGGCCCCGCCGCCCTTCGCCCCGGTCCGCGAGGCGTGTGATCAAATCCGTGACCGGCCTGCGGCATGATGGTCATGCGGCGAGCGGCGGGCGCCGGCCGGCCCAGGGCGCGGCCGCCTCGACCTCGGCCGAAAGCGCGATCAGCTCCTCGTCCGCCCCGAACCGCGCGGCGAGATGGACGCCCACGGGCAGCCCCTCCGCGGTCATGTGCAAGGGCAGCGACACCGCCGGTTGCCCGCTGGCGTTGAAGGCGGCGCAGAACGGCGAGTAGTCGAAGACCATGCCCGGCCCCATCCGGTAGTCGACATAGTCGCGCCCTTTGTGGTCGAACCGGCCGATCTTTGCCGGAGGTTCCGCCAGGGTCGCCGTCAGCAGCATGTCCCAGCCTTCGAAAAACCCCGCCATCTCGCGGCCGTAGGCGTGGATCCTGCCGACCGCGTCGAGGTAGTCCGCACCCGACAGCGTGGCGGCGTAGGCCACTGCCGAGCGGCCCACGTCCTCCACGTCGTCGGCGCGAAGCTCGCGCCCCTTCGCTGCCAGCGCCTTGCGGATGGAAAGCGCGGTGCCGCAGCCGACGATCCGGGTCCAGGCCTCCATCATGCCCCGCGTGTCGGCCGCCGGGCGGGCGGGTTCGACATGGTGGCCAAGGCTTTCCAGAAGCCGCGCCGCCGCCAGCACCGCCGCGCGGCAGTCGGGATGGATCGGATCGCCGGTCAGAGTGGTGTCGCAGAGCGCAATCCGCATTCGCCGCGGCGGCCGGGCGATGGCGGCGCGGTAGCCCGCGCCAAGCGGCGGCGCCCAGTAGGGCGCGCCGGGGTCGGCGCCGGCGCAGGCATCGAGCAGCACCGCCGAATCGCGCACCGACCGCGTCAGGAACCCGTCGATCGCCATGCCGGCCCAGCCTTCGCCCACATAGGGCCCGTCGGGCAGCCGCGCGCGTGTGGGCTTCATCCCGAAAAGCCCTGAGCACGAGGCCGGGATGCGCACCGACCCGCCGCCGTCCGAGCCGTGCGCCGCCGGGACGATCCCCGTCGCCACCGCCGCGCCGGCGCCGCCGGACGATCCGCCGGGCGTGCGCGAGAGGTCCCAGGGGTTGCGCGTCGGCCCGCCGTAGACCGCGGCCTCGGTCACCGGGCCGACACCGCCCTCGGGCGAGGTGGTGCGGCCGAAGGTGACGACACCGGTGACGCGGATGCGCTCGAAGATCGCGCTGTCGCGGGGATAGACGGTGTTCGCCAGAAGCCGCGAGCCGTTGTGCGAGGGGAAATCCACCGCCTCGCAGCCGAGGTCCTTGAGAAGGAAGGGCACGCCCCTGAGCGGCCCCTCGGGCAGGCCCGTGGCGATCGCGGCGCGCGCCTTGTCCACCTGCATCAGGACGACGGCGTTGAGCGCGGGGTTCCGCGCCTCGACCCGTGCCAGCGCCTCGTCGAGAAGCTCGGCCGGCGCGACCGCGCCCTTCGCCACCTCGGCGGCCATCGCCACCGCATCCCAGCCGTCGTATTCCGCGATCATCGCCGCCCCCTGCCTTTTGCCTACAGTAGGCATGGCCGCGGGGGTTTCGTCCAGCCCCGCCCTTGCGGCCCCCGGCGCGCGCCACTAAGACTCTCGCAAGGTTCGAGGCATAAGCACTTCACCCGGGAACAGCGACAGGCGGACGGCGATGAAAGACCCCTATGATCTCTACATGAACACCCTCGTGCCGATGGTGGTCGAACAGACCTCTCGCGGGGAGCGGGCCTATGACATCTACTCTCGCCTTCTGAAGGAACGGATCATCTTCCTCTCCGGCCCCGTGCATGACGGCATGTCGACGCTGATCTGCGCCCAGCTCCTGTTCCTCGAGGCGGAAAACCCCTCGAAGGAAATCGCCATGTATATCAACTCGCCCGGCGGTGTGGTGACCTCGGGGCTCTCGATCTACGACACCATGCAGTATATCCGGCCGAAGGTTTCCACCCTTGTCATCGGCCAGGCGGCCTCGATGGGCTCGCTTCTCTTGACCGCGGGCGAGAAGGGGATGCGGTTCAGCCTGCCCAACAGCCGGATCATGGTGCACCAGCCCTCGGGCGGCTACCAGGGCCAGGCCACCGACATCATGATCCACGCGCAGGAAACCCAGAAGCTCAAGGACCGGCTGAACGAGATCTATCACAAGCACACCGGCCAGGCGGTGAAGAAGGTGGAGGCCGCGCTCGAACGCGACAACTTCATGTCGCCGGAGGACGCCAAGGACTGGGGCCTGATCGACGAAATCCTGTCGGTCCGGCCCGGCGGAGAGACGACGGCGTGATGCGCCGCGCCCGAAACCGTGAGCGGCGGACGGGCGATTTGGCATTGTGATGACCGGGGGGCTGCCCTAATCTTGTCGAAAAGGGCGGTCACAAGGTTCCGAAGGACATGCGAACGGGCCGCAGAGGGTGACGATGGCGACGAACTCAGGCAGCGACAGCAAGAACACGCTCTACTGCTCTTTCTGCGGAAAGAGCCAGCATGAGGTGCGCAAGCTGATCGCGGGGCCGACCGTGTTCATCTGCGACGAATGCGTCGAGCTGTGCATGGACATCATCCGCGAGGAAACCAAGACCACCGGGCTGAAATCCGCCGACGGGGTGCCGACGCCGCGCGACATCTGCAAGGTGCTGGACGACTACGTGATCGGCCAGGAACATGCCAAGCGCGTGCTCTCGGTCGCGGTCCACAACCACTACAAGCGGCTCAACCACGCCTCGAAGTCCTCCGACATCGAACTGGCGAAGTCGAACATCCTGCTGATCGGCCCCACCGGCTGCGGCAAGACCCTGCTGGCCCAGACGCTCGCCCGCATCCTCGACGTGCCCTTCACGATGGCGGATGCGACCACGCTGACCGAAGCCGGCTATGTCGGCGAGGATGTCGAGAACATCATCCTCAAGCTCCTCCAGGCATCGGAATACAACGTCGAACGCGCCCAGCGCGGCATCGTCTACATCGACGAGGTCGACAAGATCACCCGCAAGTCCGACAACCCCTCGATCACCCGCGATGTGAGCGGGGAGGGCGTGCAGCAGGCGCTTCTGAAGATCATGGAGGGCACCGTGGCCTCAGTGCCGCCGCAGGGCGGGCGCAAGCATCCGCAGCAGGAATTCCTCCAGGTCGACACGACCAACATCCTCTTCATCTGCGGCGGCGCCTTCGCGGGGCTGGAAAAGATCATCGCCCAGCGCGGCAAGGGCACGGCCATCGGCTTCGGCGCCGAGGTCAAGGACCCCGAGGCGCGGGGCGTGGGCGAGCTCTTCAAGGAGCTTGAGCCCGAGGACCTGCTGAAATTCGGCCTGATCCCGGAATTCGTCGGCCGTCTGCCGGTGATCGCGACGCTGACCGACCTCGATGAGGATGCGCTGGTGACGATCCTGACCGAGCCGAAGAACGCGCTGGTCAAGCAGTACCAGCGGCTCTTCGACTTCGAGGGCGTGAAGCTGACCTTCACCGCCGACGCGCTGACGGCGATTGCCAAGCGCGCGATCAAGCGCAAGACCGGCGCGCGGGGCCTGCGCTCGATCATGGAGGACATCCTTCTCGACACGATGTTCGAGCTTCCGGGCCTGACCTCGGTCGAGGAAGTCGTGGTCAACGAGGAAGCGGTGGACAACGGCGCCAAGCCGCTTCTCATCCACGCCGACACCAAGAAGAGCGAAAAGACCGCAACGGCGGGATGAATAGCGGCCGGCGAGCCGGCGCGAGGGTCGCCGCAGGTTTGACGGCGCGTGTCGGCACATGAGGGCTTTGGTCGGTCTGCTTGTCGCGGCGCTGATACCTCTTGCCCTCTGGGCCCACGCGCTGATGTTTCGGGGGCGAGGCGAGGCAGGTTTCGAACGGCTACGCCGAACGGCTGTTCGAGGGCGTTCTTGCCTTCGTAGCGGTCCTGAGCAGCCGCTATTCCGATCACGCGCCCGAGGAGAACTGCCAGCATGCCTTCGTGCGCCTTGGCGTAAATGCGCCGTCCGCGCCGCCGCGCGCCGGCCTGCGGCACGACCGCGATCTTCGCTTCGGCGGACTGTGGCGGCCGACACCGGTGGCCTTTGCGGATTCGGCCGCCTTCGAACCTGTCGAGCGTTGTGTTGCCTATGTCGGGCGGTCGCTCTCTGCCGAGATCGGACGCGTGCTGAGGGAGCCGGGGCGCTGTATTACCGCGATCTGACCGACGGGACGCTGCACCTCTATGCCCCCGGGGCCTGGCTCGCCGGTCGGGTGCGCATTGCGCCAGAGGGCAGGATGTGACCCGCCTCGCCCCCTAGACCTCGCCCGCCGCTGCGCTATAAGGGGGCAGCATTGCCCGGAGGTGCCCGATGAATTTCCTGCTTCGCCTGCTGACCTGGTGGAACGGCCAGACCCTCGGCACCCAGATCTTCACCGCGCGCCGCGGCGTGAAGGTCGGCGAGGACGATCAGGGCAACTTCTTCTACCAGACCCGCGACGGCAAGCGCCGCTGGGTGATCTACAACGGCGAAAGCGAGGCGAGCCGTATCAGCCCCGACTGGCACGGCTGGCTGCACTTCACCTGGGACGAGCCGCCGGCGAAGGCCGCGCTGACCCACCGGGCTTGGGAAAAGCCGCATCAGGAAAACCGGACCGGCACCCCGCTCGCCTATGCGCCGACGGGTTCGCTCCGCCGGCCGCATCCGACCGAGCGGCGCGACTACGAGGCCTGGAGCCCCGAACAGGAAGCCTGACCGGATGGCAGAGAGCGTCACAGAGATCCTGACCGGCGCGGGCGTGCTGGCGGCGGCGGTGGGTTTCCTCGTCTACGCCTCGGGCGGCGAGGGGCTGACCCGTTCGGGCGACAGCTACGAGCTGACGGCAAGCTTCCGCTCGGTCGAGGGGATCACCGTCGGCACCGACGTGCGCATGGCCGGCGTCAAGGTCGGCACCGTCACCGATCTGGCACTGAACCCGCAGACCTTCTTCGCCGATGCCCGGGTGACGGTGAGAAACGGCGTCGCCGTGCCCGAGGACAGCACCATCGTCATCGCCTCCGAGGGTCTTCTCGGCGGCGCCTTCGTGGAAATCCTGCCCGGCGGCAGCCCGGCGGACCTCGCCCCGGGGGCCGAGATCGAGGACACCCAGGGTGCGGTCAGCGTCATCGCGCTGCTGATGAAGTTCGTGGGCGCCGCGGCAGGCGACGACACCGACACGACCGCGCCATGAGGCTGGCCCTCGGGTTCGTCCTTGCGCTGGCCGGCGCGGGTGCCGCCACCGCCGAGGAGGTCGCGAGCGCGCCGGGCGCGGTCTTGCGCGCGCTCGACAAGGTGTCGGGCGAGACCACCGACCTG
Organism: Albidovulum sp.; assembly: GCA_030837825.1. Classification (GTDB taxonomy): domain Bacteria; phylum Pseudomonadota; class Alphaproteobacteria; order Rhodobacterales; family Rhodobacteraceae; genus Albidovulum. Next base: position 21,065 of record JAUQYB010000002.1, on the reverse strand, counting down.
GAGCTGTCGAGCGGCGCCACCGCGCGCTTCGGCCGGCTTGACGTGACGTTGTCGGACTGCCGCTATCCGGTCGCCGACCCCTCGGCCAACGCCTATGCCAATCTCGTCATCGCCGATGCCGACACCGGCGCCATCGCCTTTGACGGCTGGATGGTCGCCTCGAGCCCGGCGCTTTCGGCGCTGGACGATCCGCGCTACGACGTCTGGGTCATCCGCTGCGAGAGCGAGTGAGGGTCGGGCACCGCGGGTGCCGTGAACTCTGCCCGGCCCGCCAGCGCCGCGGCCAGCATCTCCAGATAGGCCGCACGCGGCACCTCCACCGCGCCCAGCGAGGCCAGATGCGGCGTCAGGAACTGCGTGTCGAAAAGCGTGAACCCTGCCTGCCGCAAGCGGTCCACCAGATAGGTGAGCGCGATCTTCGACCCATTGGCGCGGGTGGAGAACATGCTTTCGCCGAAGAAGGCCGCGCCCAGCGTCACCCCGAAGACGCCGCCAGCCAGGGCCTCCTCCTGCCAGACCTCCAGCGAATGGGCATGGCCCATCGCGTGCAGCCGGTCGTAGAGCGCGGCGAGCGGCGCGTTGATCCAGGTCTCGGGCCGCGCGGCACAAAGGCGCACGACCTCGGAAAACGCCGTGTTCGTTCGAATTGTGTAATTCCCGCGGCGGATTTCCCGCGCAAGAGAGCGGGAAATGTGGAATCCCTGCAGGGGAAAGACTCCCCTCTGGCGCGGATCGACCCAGTGAAGCTCGGCCTCGTCGCGCCCCCCGGCCATCGGGAAGATGCCCTGGGCATAGCCCGACAGCATCGCCTCCGGCGTCAGCACCCGGCCGCCCCCCGGCCGTTCAGCCGGCGTCCCGCGCCAGCCACTTTTCCAGCCAGTGGATGGAGTAGTTGCCGGTCTGGATGTCTTCCTCGGCCAGAAGCGCGTGGAAGAGCGGGATCGTCGTGTCGATCCCGTCCACGATCAGCTCGCTCAGCGCGCGCTTGAGCCGCATCAGCGCCTCGGGCCGGTCGCGGCCGTGGACGATGAGCTTGCCGATCAGGCTGTCGTAATAGGGCGGAATCGTGTAGCCGTCGTAAAGCGCGGAATCCATCCGCACGCCCAACCCCCCCGGCGCGTGGTAATGGGTGATCTTGCCGGGGCAGGGGGCGAAGGTCGGCAGCCGTTCGGCGTTGATCCTGACCTCGATCGCGTGGCCGTTGATGACGAGATCGTCCTGGGTGAACGACAAGGGATAGCCGTCGGCCACGCGGATCTGCTCTCGCACCAGGTCGACGCCGAAGATCGCCTCGGTCACCGGATGTTCGACCTGAAGCCTTGTGTTCATCTCGATGAAGTAGAATTCGCCGTCCTCGTAGAGGAACTCGATGGTGCCGGCGCCGATGTAGCTGATCTTCGCCACCGCCTCGGCGCAGATGCGGCCGATCTCGGCGCGCTTCTGCGGCGAGATCACCGGGCCGGGCGCTTCCTCGAAGACCTTCTGGTGGCGGCGCTGCAAGGAACAGTCGCGCTCGCCCAGATGCACCGCATGGCCCTTGCCGTCGCCGAAGACCTGGATCTCGATGTGGCGGGGCCGCTGGAGGTATTTCTCGATATAGACCTCGTCGTTGCCGAAGGCGGCCTTGGCCTCGGCGCGGGCGGTGCGGAACGCCGACTCCAGCGCCGCCTCCTCGGCCGCCACCTTCATGCCGCGCCCGCCGCCGCCGGCGGTGGCCTTGATGATCACCGGATAGCCGATCTCCAGCGCGACGCGCTTCGCCACGGCCAGGTCCGGCACCCCGCCGTCTGAACCGGGCACCACCGGAATCCCCAGTGACTTCGCGGTTTCCTTGGCGGTGATCTTGTCGCCCATGATCCGGATGTGTTCCGCCGTCGGGCCGATGAAGGTGATGCCGTGATCCTCGAGCGCCTGCACGAAGGTGGCGTTCTCGGAAAGGAAGCCGTAGCCCGGGTGGATCGCCTGCGCCCCGGTGATCTCGCAGGCCGAGATGATCGCGGGAATCGACAGGTAGCTCTGCGCCGAGGGGTTCGGGCCGATGCAGACCGACTCGTCGGCCATGCGCACATGCATCGCATCGGCATCCGCCGTCGAATGCACCGCGACCGAGCGGATGCCCATCTCGCGGCAGGCGCGGATCACGCGGAGCGCGATCTCGCCCCGGTTCGCCACAAGGATTTTCTCGAACATCGCGCCCTCACTCGATGATGAGAAGCGGCGCGCCGTATTCCACGGGGCTGCCATCCTCGACGAGGATGCGCCTGACGGTCCCGGCCCGCGGCGCGGGAATGTGGTTCATCGTCTTCATCGCCTCGATGATGAGAAGGGTCTGGCCCTCCTTCACCTGCGCGCCGATCGCGACGAAGGGCTCGGCCCCCGGTTCGGGCGAGAGATAGGCGGTGCCGACCATCGGCGAGGCCACCGCGCCCGGATGGCTTGCGGGATCGGACGGCGCGGCGGCGGCTGCGGCGGCAGGCACCTGCGCGGCCGGATGGGCGGGCGCTGCGGGGGCCGCCGCGGCAACCGGGGCGGCGGCGACGGCCACGTATTTCGTCACCTTCACGTCCAGCCTGTCGTGCTCGCCATATTCGCGCTTGACCGAAAGCTCGGCGAGATCGTTCCGGTTGAGCAGGTCCGCCAGCGCCTCGATGAAGGCGACGTCGCTCTCATGGTTGGGTTTTGTCATCGAAATCCTCGATCGGTCCTGTCCGTGTCCGTCTTGTCCGCGGATCTTCGCTCGGCGTGCTTATACGCGGTCGGTGGGGGCGAGGAAAGCGGGAGTTTCCGGCCCCCCGGGCGCGGCGCGGGTGCGGGTTCCGTCTCGGTCGGCGCTGCCTGCAAAAAATTTATCAATTGATAAAAAAATGATTCGGTGGCAGCCTTTCCTCAATGAAAAGACAGGGGAGGTCACCTTGACCAACAGCCAGCTCACGCCGGGCGTCGTCGCCGGACGACTGGAGGCGGGGGATTACGCCCGCAATTTCGCCGACATCGCGCCGCGCTTCGACCCGCACGAGGCGCATGTGGCGGCGGATCGCTGCTACTTCTGCCATGATGCCCCCTGCATGGCGGCCTGCCCGACGACGATCGACATCCCGCTCTTCATCCGCCAGATCGCCACCGGTACGCCCGAGGCCGCGGCGAAGACGATCTGGGAGCAGAACATCCTCGGCGGCATGTGCGCCCGCGTCTGCCCGACCGAACAGCTCTGCGAGGAAGCCTGCGTGCGCGAGGTGGCGGAGGGCAAGCCGGTGGAGATCGGGCGGCTCCAGCGCTATGCCACCGACAGCCTGATGGAGCGGGGGGTGCATCCCTTCGTCCGCGCCGCCCCGACCGGCAAGCGGATCGCCGTCGTCGGCGCCGGGCCCGCCGGGCTCGCCGCCGCGCACCGGCTGGCGATGAAGGGCCATGACGTCGTGATCTACGACGCCCGGCCCAAGGCCGGCGGGCTGAACGAATACGGCATCGCCAGCTACAAGGCGCCGGGCAGCTTCGCCCAGGCCGAGGTCGCCTGGCTGATGCGGATCGGCGGCATCAGCGTCGAGAACGGCCGCGCCCTCGGCCAGGGGCTGACGCTCGACGGGCTCCGGGCGGAGCACGACGCCGTGGTCCTCGCCATCGGGCTCAGGGGCGTGAACGCGCTCAGGGCCGAGGGCGAGGGGCTCGGCCATGTGGTCGACGCCATCGACTTCATTGCCGGGCTCCGCCAGGCGGGCGAAAAGTCGAACCTCGCGGTGGGCCGCGACGTGGTGGTGATCGGCGGCGGCATGACCGCGATCGACGCCGCGGTGCAGTCGAAGCTCCTCGGCGCCGAGACCGTCACCATCGTCTACCGCCGCGGCCGGGCCGAGATGAGTGCCTCGGCCGACGAGCAGGAACACGCCACCTCGGTCGGCGTGCGGATCGTCCACAACGCGGCGCCGGTCCGGGTGATCGGCAACGGCGCGGTCGCCGAGGTGGAGTTCGCCTATACCGAAAGCGGCCCGGGCGGTCTGACGTTGAAGGCCGAGACCTTCCGGCTGAAGGCCGACCAGGTGATGAAGGCGATCGGCCAGACGCTGATCGGCGCACCCGAGGGGCTGAGGGTCGAGGGCGGCAAGATCGCCGTGACCGCCACCGGCCGCACCTCGGTTCCCGGAGTCTGGGCGGCGGGCGACTGCGCGGCGGGCGGCGACGACCTGACCGTCACCGCCGTCGCCGAGGGCCGCGACGCGGCAGAAGACATCCATGCGAGCCTGATGGGGGCGGCGGGCTGAAGCCCGCGTCCCGGGGAGGAACACCAATGGCAGACCTGACCACCACGTTTATCGGCATCAAGTCCCCCAACCCGTTCTGGCTCGCCTCGGCGCCGCCGACGGACAAGGAATACAACGTCCGCCGCGCCTTCGAGGCCGGCTGGGGCGGCGTCGTCTGGAAGACGCTCGGCGCCGAGGGGCCGCCGGTGGTCAACGTCAACGGGCCGCGCTACGGCGTCGTCCACGGCGCCGACCGCCGCGTCCTCGGGCTCAACAACATCGAACTGATCACCGACCGGCCGCTGGAGGTCAACCTGCGCGAGATCAAGCAGGTGAAACGCGACTGGCCCGACCGGGCGCTGGTGATCAGCCTGATGGTGCCCTGCGACGAGGACTCGTGGCGCGACATCCTGCACCGGATCGAGGACACCGGCGCCGACGGGGTGGAGCTGAACTTCGGCTGCCCGCACGGCATGGCCGAGCGCGGCATGGGCTCTGCCGTGGGCCAGGTGCCCGAATACATCGAGATGGTGACCCGCTGGGTCAAGACCCACAGCCGGATGCCCTGCATCGTCAAGCTGACGCCGAACATCACCGACGTGAGGAAACCGGCCGAGGCGGCGAAACGCGGCGGCGCCGATGCGGTCAGCCTGATCAACACGATCAACTCGATCACCTCGGTGGACCTCGACCTCTTCAGCCCCGAGCCGATGATCGACGGCAAGGGCACGCATGGCGGCTACTGCGGCCCCGCTGTGAAGCCGATCGCGCTTAACATGGTGGCCGAGATCGCGCGGAGCGCCGAGACGCGCGGCCTGCCGATCTCCGGCATCGGCGGCGTGACCACCTGGCGCGACGCGGCCGAGTTCATGGCGCTTGGCGCCGGCAACGTCCAGGTCTGCACCGCGGCGATGACCTACGGCTTCAAGGTCGTGCAGGAGATGATCTCGGGCCTCTCGCAATACATGGACGAGAAGGGCTTTGCCGCCACCTCCGATCTGGTGGGGCGCGCGGTGCCGAACGTCACCGACTGGCAGTATCTGAACCTCAACTACGTCACCAAGGCGCGGATCGACCAGGACCTCTGCATCAAGTGCGGCCGCTGCTTTGCGGCCTGCGAGGACACCAGCCACCAGGCGATCTGGATGAAGGAGGGCCGCGTCTTCGAGGTGAACGAGGCCGAATGCGTCGCCTGCAACCTCTGCCTTGATGTCTGCCCGGTGGAGGCCTGCATCACCATGCGCCCGCTCGCCCGCGGCGAGGTCGACCAGCGCACCGGGCGGCCGGTTGGGGACTACGCCAACTGGACGACGCACCCCAACAACCCGATGGCGGCGCGGGCGGCGGAATAGCCGCCCGCATTCAGATCGCCAGTTGCTCGCCGAGTTCCAGCACCCGGTTGGTCGGCAGCCGGTAGAAGTCGGTCGCATTCGAGGCGTATTTCGTCAGCACCACGAAGATCGCCTCCTGCCAGCGGGGCAGGCCCTCGCTGGCGGTGCTGCGGAAGCTGCGGCGGCTGAGGAAGAACGAGGTGCGCATGATGTCGAAGCTGACGCCGAGCGCGGCCGCGCCCTTCAGCGCCCTGGGCACGTTCGGCTCCTCCATGTAGCCGAAGCTGAGCACGATCCGGGTGAAGCGCTCGTCGAGCTTCTCGACGGTCGCGCGGCGGTCGGCCGGCACTGTCGGGGTCGTCTCGGTGACCACCGTCACGATGAGGTTCTGGCGGTGCAGCACATGGTTGTGCTTGAGGTTGTGCAGCAGCGCCGCCGGCGCGAAGCTGCGGTCCCCGGTCAGGAAAACCGCGGTGCCGGGCACTTCTGTCACATGCGCGCTGCGGCCGACCGACCTGGCCAGCGTCTCGATCGCCACCCCGGCGCTGCGCGATTTCCGCAGCACATACTGCGAGCCGTCGATCCAGGCGCGGATCGTGAACCCGACCAGCACCGCCAGCACCACCGGCACCCAGCCGCCGTGCGCCACCTTGGTGATGTTGGCGGCGAAGAAGGCAAGCTCGATCATCAGAAGCGGCACCCAGACGAAGGTCGCCTTCAGCTTCGACCACTGCCACAGCCGCCGCGAGACGACCAGGCCGAGGATCGTCGTGGCCATCATCGTGCCGGTGACGGCGATCCCGTAGGCGTTGGCGAGCCGGCCGGAACTGCCGAAGCTCAGCACCAGGGCGACGACGCCCGCGAAGATCAGGCCGTTGATCTGCGGCAGGTAGATCTGCCCGCGCTGCACGCCCGAGGTGTGCTGGACCTCGAGCCGGGGCAGGAAGCCGAGCTGCACCGCCTGCTGGGCCATCGAGAAGGCGCCCGAGATCACCGCCTGGCTGGCGATGACGGTGGCCGTGGTCGCCAGCAGCACCAGCGGCAGCATGAGCCCCTCGGGCGCGAGCAGGAAGAACGGGTTGCTGGCCGTGGCGGGATCGGCGATCACCTCGGCGCCCTGCCCGCCGTAACACAGGACGAGCGCCGGCAGCACGACGGCGTTCCAGGCGATGCGGATCGGCCTGCGGCCGAAATGGCCGAGGTCGGCATAGAGTGCCTCGGCCCCGGTGACGGCGAGGAAGACCAGCCCCATGACCGGCATCGCGCCAAACCCGTGTTCGGCCAGGAACTCGATCGCGTAGAACGGATTGGCGGCGGCGAGAACCGCCGGGGTGCGGACGATCGCGGCCAGGCCGAGCGCGCCCACGGTCAGGAACCACAGCAGCATGATCGGCCCGAAGAAGATCGCGACGCTGCCGGTGCCGTGGCGCTGCACCCAGAAGAGCGCGGCAAGGATCGCCAGCGTCAGCGGAATGACGACCTGGTCGGCGCCCGGCGCGACGATCTCGAGTGCCTCCACCGCCGACAGCACCGAGATCGCCGGCGTGATGATCGCGTCGCCGGCGAAAAGCGCCATCCCAAGGATGGCGATGGCAAGAAGCGCGGGCGTCCGCCGTCCGAGCGCGCGCTGCGCCAGCGCGAAAAGCGACAGGATGCCGCCCTCGCCGTCGTTGTCGGCCCGCAGGATCAGGACCACGTATTTCAACGTCACCACCAGCACGAGCGTCCAGACCAGCAGCGAGATGACCCCGAGCACCTCGACCGGCGTCAGACTGTTGCGCGCCGGCTCCACCAGCGACTCGCGGAACGCGTAGATCGGACTCGTGCCGATGTCGCCATAGACCACGCCGAGCGCGCCGAACGTCAGAGCGGCGGTCGAGGGTTTCCGATGTCGCGAAGGGCGGGGTGTCGCGTCAACCGGGGACGCCATTTGTGCTGCACCGCAATTGCTGCGCAGGCCAACATATCGCCCTTGCGGCGGGTTGCAAGCACCGACCGCGCCGGCAGCGGGGGCCGGCAGGCTTCCGCGCGCCGCAACCCCGCCCACCCCCGGGGCCGCGCTCAGGGTGCCAGCAGCTTGCGAAAGAGCGTGTCGAGGAAACGGTCGGCCTCGGCATAGGGGTCGTGGCCGGGGCCGAGCACGGCGCGCACCTGCACGTCGAAATCGGCATAGTGCTGGGTCAGCGCCCAGATCGAGAAGATCAGGTGATGCGGCGGCAGGTCGGCGATCCGGCCCACGGCCGCCCAGCGCCCCAGCACCGCCGCCGTCGCGTCGACGAGCGTCTTCAGCTCGCCCGTCAGCGCCTCCATCATCCGCGGCGCGCCCTGGAGGATCTCGTTGGCGAAAAGCCGGCTTTCCCGCGGGTAGTCGCGGCTGAGGTCCAGCTTGCGGTGGACATAGCCCATGATCTCGCCGACGGGATCGCCGTCGGGGTCAAGCTCGCGCAGGGGCGCAAGCCAGCTATCCATCAGCCCCGACAGCAGCGTGACGTGGATCGCCTCCTTCGAGGGGAAATAGTAAAGCAGGTTCGGCTTCGACAGCCCGGCCACATCGGCGATCTGGTCGAGCGTCGCGCCGCGAAAGCCGTATTGCGAAAAGACCTCGAGCGCGGCCTCGAGGATCGTCTGGCGATTGCGCGCCTGGATTCGCGTCATCGGCCGGTCGATCCGGTCCTCGTCCTCCACCCCTGGTCCTCCGCTGCGGCCCTTTCCTGCTAGCGTGCGGGGCGCGGCCGGTCAAACGCGATTTCGCTGGCCCCCGGTGCATCGTCGCAAGCCATTGCCGACACTGGCAAAACCCCGCCCGCTCGCGGCTGGCGGCGAAGCAGGGGGCGGGCCTGGCCGGACACCGCCACCGCCGGCTTCTCGATCCGGTACAGGAAATAGGCGCGCCGCCCCTCGGCGAAGTCGCGGTAGATCCACGATCCCCGCGTGCCCGCCCAGAGCCGGGCGAGCCGCCGGGTGCCCAGGGGGAAGCGGGCGCGGATCTCGCGCATCCGCCGGTCGTGGTCGAGGTCGAGCCCCCGCAGGATGCCCGCGGTGATGTCGGCCACGCCGGCAGAGGCGAAACCGGACAGCGACAGGTCCCGTTCGATCCGCGCGCGCTCGGCCTCGGGCGGCACCCGAGGCGGGGTGAAATCCGCCAGAAGCAGATGACCGCCCGGACGCAGCACCCGGAACGCCTCGGCGAAGAACGCCGCGCGGTCGCGATAGCAATGCGCGCTTTCGACGTTCAGCACGGCATCGAAGGTTTCCGCCGCGAAGGGCAGCGCCGTCGCGTCACCGTGACGAAAGCCGAGCCCGGCGACGCCGCCATGCACCTTGCGGCAGAACGCCACGGAGTGCCGGGCGATGTCGCAGCCGGTGGTCTCGGCGGGGCCGAGATGGCGGTGGACATAGGCCGTGCCGCCGCCGCGCCCGCAGCCGACGTCGAGCACCCGGGCTCCCCTGAGGTCCGCCTGGGCCGCGACGGCATGGTAGAGCGCCGCGCAGTATCGCTCGGGCTGTTCGCCGGGGCGAAGAGACATCGTCTCGCGCCCGGGCGCGGGCGCAAGGCCGTAGTTCATGAACCTCAGATCGGTGGCGTTACGGAACTGCCAGCCGATCAGCTCATAGAGAATCCTGGCGCGCGACCCGTGGAAGACCTGCCGTTCGCGCAGCCGCGATGACAAGAACCGCACTCGTCTACTGTCCCGTTGGTCCGTGCCTGCAACCATCGGCGGGCCGGGGGCAGAGGTCAACGTGTTCTTTCATGTGCCCTGCGGCCAAGGCCGGCGGCGCGCAGGGTTTCCGGCCCGGTCAGGCCGGACCCGCCCGCGCCGGGACCGCTCCGATCCCCCGCAGGATCACCGCCTTCACGCTCTCCTTCGCCTCGGCCCACTGGCGGCCGGAAAGCGGCCGGCCGCCGTTCAGCGTCTCGATCTGGTGGCCGAAGTCGGCATAGTGCTGCGTCGTCGCCCAGATCATGTAGAGCAGGTGGCGCGGGTCGATCGGGTCGATCTGGCCCTCGTCGATCCAGCGCCGGATCGCCGCGATCCGCCCCTCGGTCCAGTCCCTCAGCGCGGTCTCCAGATAGTCCTGGATCACCGGCGCGCCGTGCATCACCTCGCTCGCCCAGACCTTGGAGCCGAACGGGTGCCGGCGCGACATCTCCATCTTCGCCTCGATGTAGCCGCCGATCCCCGTCGCCGCGTCGGGCGCGTTGTCGAGCCGGTCGGCCGCCTGGAGCCAGATCACGAAGATGCGCTCGACCACCTTGCGGTAGAGCTCCTCCTTGGTGGCGAAGTAGTAGTGCAGGTTGGCCTTGGGCAGCCCCGCCATGTCGGCGATGAGCTGCATCGTGGCGCCGCCGAAGCCGGCCTCGGCAAAGACCTTTTCGGCAGCCGAAAGGATCACCCGCTCGTTCTCGCGGCGGATCGCGTTGCGCTTGTTCAGTCGGTCGGTCTCGGCCATGTTCCCGCGAGATTCCCGTTGACCGGTTGGTCAGGCTGTGGTGCTCTCGACCCTGACCATACGGTCAGAAAACGAGTCGCCGCAAGGGGCGCCAAGACCCCAGGGACGACCGACAGGAGGTGAAGATGCCCGCGCCCGGAGAGAACCTCAGGATCGATTCCGCCCGCCTGTGGGAGTCGCTCATGGAGATGGCGAAGATCGGCCCCGGAGTCGCCGGCGGCAACAACCGCCAGACCCTGACCGACGCCGACGCCGAGGGGCGCCGCCTGTTCCAGCGCTGGTGCGAGGAGGCCGGGCTGACGATGGGCGTCGACGAGATGGGCTCCATGTTCGCCACGCGGGCGGGCGAGGACCCGGGGGCGCTGCCGGTCTACATGGGCAGCCACCTCGACACCCAGCCGACCGGCGGCAAGTATGACGGCGTCCTCGGCGTTCTCGGTGCGCTCGAGGTGGTGCGGACGCTGAACGATCTCGGCATCCGCACCCGGCACCCGATCGTCGTCACCAACTGGACCAACGAGGAGGGGACCCGCTTCGCCCCCGCCATGCTCGCCTCCGGCGTCTTCGCCGGGGTGATTGATCAAGACTATGCCTACGACCGGCGCGACGCGAAGGGGTTGAGGTTCGGCGACGAGCTGGAGCGGATCGGCTGGAAGGGAACCGAGAAGGTCGGCGCGCGGAAGATGAAGGCGATGTTCGAGCTGCACATCGAACAGGGCCCGATCCTCGAGGCGGAAGGCAAGCAGATCGGCGTCGTCACCCACGGCCAGGGGCTGCGGTGGATCGAATGCACGGTGACCGGCAAGGGCCAGCACACCGGCTCGACGCCGATGTATCTCAGGCGCAACGCCGTCCGCGGCCTCGCCCGCGTCACCGAGCTTGTCCACGAGATCGCCATGCGGCGCCAGCCGGACGCCGTCGGCGCCATCGGCCATGTCGACGTCTACCCCAACAGCCGCAACATCATCGCCGAGAAGGTGGTCTTCACCGTCGACCTGCGCAGCCACATCCTTCAGACGCTGGAGGAGATGGTGGCGGAGTTCCACGCCCGCGCCCCGGCGCTCTGCGCCGACATCGGCGTGAAGTTCTCCGCCCGGATCGTCGGCCAGTTCGACCCGCCCGCCTTCGACGAGGGTTGCGTGAAGGCGGTGCGCGATGCCGCTGAAAAGCTTGGATATTCCCACATGGACATCGTCTCCGGCGCCGGCCACGACGCCTGCTGGATCAACCGCGTGGCCCCGACCGCGATGATCATGTGCCCCTGCGTCGACGGGCTCAGCCACAACGAGGCGGAGGAAATCTACCCCGAATGGGCGGCGGCGGGGACGGATGTGCTGCTGCATGCGGTGCTGGAGACGGCGGAGGTCGTGGGGTGAGACGAGGCCGGGGGCGCTGCCCCCGGACCCCCGGGATATTTGGAAACGGATGAAGGGCAAGGGCCCGGCAGAGTCGAGGGAGAGGTCATGACCACAGTCATCAGGAACGGCACCATCGTCACCGCCGATCTGACCTACAAGGCCGACGTCCTCATCGACGGCGGGAAGATCGTCCAGATCGGCGAGGGCCTGAAGGGTGACAGGGTGCTCGACGCCACCGGCTGCTACATCATGCCCGGCGGGATCGACCCGCACACCCATCTGGAAATGCCCTTCATGGGCACCTATTCCACCGACGACTTCGAGAGCGGCACCCGTGCCGCGCTGGCGGGCGGGACGACGATGGTTGTCGATTTCGTGCTGCCGGGGCAGGGGCAGGGCCTGATCGATGCCAAGAAGATGTGGCACAACAAGTCGGGCCGGGCGAATTGCGACTATTCCTACCACATGGCGGTGACCTGGTGGGGCGAGCAGGTCTTTGACGAGATGAAGACGGTGATCGAGGCCGAGGGCATCACCACGTTCAAGCATTTCATGGCCTACAAGGGCGCGCTGATGGTGAACGACGACGAGATGTATGCCTCGTTCCGCCGTCTGGCCGAGCTTGGCGGCATCGCGCTGGTCCATGCCGAGAACGGCGACGTGGTGGCGGAACTGTCGGCGAAGCTTCTGCGCGAGGGCAACACCGGGCCCGAGGCGCATGCCTATTCCCGCCCCCCGCAGGTCGAGGGCGAGGCGACCAACCGCGCGATCATGATCGCCGACATGGCCGGCGTGCCGCTCTATGTGGTGCACACTTCCTGCGAGGAGGCGCACGAGGCGATCCGCCGCGCCCGTATGCAGGGCAAGCGGGTCTGGGGCGAGCCCCTGATCCAGCACCTGACGCTGGACGAGAGCGAGTATTTCAACAAGGACTGGGACCATGCCGCCCGCCGGGTGATGTCGCCGCCGTTCCGCAACCGGAAGCACCAGGACTCGCTCTGGGCCGGGCTGCAATCGGGCTCGCTTTCGGTGGTGGCCACCGACCACTGTGCCTTCACCACCGCGCAGAAGCGCTTCGGCGTCGGCGATTTCACCAAGATCCCGAACGGCACCGGCGGGCTCGAGGACCGGATGCCGATGCTCTGGACGCATGGGGTGGCGACCGGGCGGCTGACGCCCAACGAATTCGTCGCCGTTACTTCAACGAACATCGCCAAGATATTGAATTGCTATCCGAAAAAAGGCGCGATCCTGGTCGGCGCCGATGCCGACATCGTGGTCTGGGACCCCGAGCGCGAGAAGACCATCTCCGCCGCGATCCAGCAGTCGGAGATCGACTACAACGTCTTCGAAGGCCACAAGGTCAAGGGCCTGCCGCGCTATACGCTGACGCGCGGGGTGGTCGCGGTGAACGACGGCAAGGTCGAGACGCGCGAGGGGCATGGCGAGTTCGTCGCCCGTAAGGCCGGCAACCCGGTCAACCGGGCGCTGTCCTCGTGGAAGGAGCTGACCGCGCCGCGGCCGGTGACGCGCACGGGCATTCCGGCGAGCGGGGTCTGAATGAAGGACACCATGAGCCGGCCGGTGATCGAGGCCAGGGGCGTCGGGCTGACGTTCCCGACCGATGACGGGCCGGTCCACGCGCTGAAGGACGTGACGCTGACCATCGGCAAGGGCGAGTTCGTCAGCTTCATCGGCCCCTCGGGCTGCGGCAAGACCACCTTCCTGCGCGCGATCGCGGCGCTGGAGCATCCGACCGAGGGCACGCTCACCGTCAACGGAATGGCGCCGGACGAGGCCCGGCAGGCGCGGGCCTATGGCTACGTGTTCCAGGCGGCGGGTCTCTATCCGTGGCGGACGATCGCCGGAAACATCCGCCTTCCCCTTGAGATCATGGGGTTTTCTAGAACCGAGCAGGAGGAACGGGTGGCCCGCGTGCTGTCGCTCGTGGACCTCGATGGCTTCGGGCGCAAGTTTCCCTGGCAGCTCTCGGGCGGGATGCAGCAGCGCGCCTCGATCGCCCGGGCGCTCGCCTTCGACGCCGACATATTGCTGATGGACGAACCCTTCGGCGCGCTGGACGAGATCGTGCGGGACCGGCTGAACGAGGAGCTTCTGAAGCTCTGGGCGCGGACCGAGAAGACCATCGGCTTCGTCACCCATTCGATCCCCGAGGCGGTCTATCTCTCGACCAGGATCGTGGTGATGTCGCCCCGGCCGGGGCGGATCACCGACGTGATCGACTCGACCCTGCCGCGGGAACGGCCGCTCGACATCCGCGACAGCCGCGAGTTCATCGAGATTGCCCATCGGGTGCGCGAGGGTCTGAGGGCGGGGCATGGCGATGAGGTCTGAACCCCGTCCCGCAGCCGTCGGTCTTGCGTCGGGCATCCGTCGGTTTTCCGTCCCGACAGGGCGTGCGGCGGAACCCGCCCGGACGCAACGGCGCCGGCCGGCGGAAGGGGGCGGGCGATGAGCGGCGGCACGCTCCTCTGGCTCGGCGCGGCGACGGGCATCTTCGTCGGCGCGGCGGCGGCGCTGCGGGTCTATGTGGCCCTTGGGCAGCTTTCGCTGATCCTCCTGTCGCTGGCGCTCTATGCCGCCGGCAACCTGCTGATGGTGCGGGTGATGCGCGAGAGCGGCATGGCGGTGGCGGTCTCGGTCTCGGCCGTGCTGCAACTGCTGCTCGCCACGCTGGTGGCGGTGACGGTCTTTGCCGAACGGCCGACGCCGCTGCAATGGGGCGGCATCGCCCTCGGGCTCGCGGCGGTGGCGATGATCGTCTGGCCGGCGGGGAGGGCGGGATGAGGTCCGCCCTGCCGATCCTGACCGTGCTCGCCGCCATCCTGGCGCTCTGGTACGGCGCGGCGATCCGGCTGAACAGCGCCTGGACCCAGGACCAGGCGGCGCGGGCGGGGACGGAGGTATCCTTCGGCGTGCTGGTCCGGGACACTCTGGCGCAGGAGCGCCCGGTGCTGCCGGCGCCGCACCAGGTGGCGCGGGGGCTCTGGGACGGCGTCTTCGGCCAGGCCATCACCTCCAAGCGCAGCCTCGTCTACCACGGCTGGGTGACGCTGTCGGCGACGCTTCTGGGCTTTGCCATCGGCACCGCGCTCGGCATCGCGCTCGCCGTCGGGATCGTCCACAACCGGGCGATGGACATGAGCGTCATGCCCTGGGCGATCGCCAGCCAGACCATCCCGATCCTCGCCATCGCGCCGATGATCATCGTGGTGATGAACTCGCTTGGGCTTCAGGGGCTGGTGCCGAAGTCGATCATCTCGGCTTACCTGTCGTTCTTCCCGGTGGTCGTCGGCATGGTCAAGGGGCTGCGCTCGCCCGATGCGATGCAGCTTGACCTGCTCAGGACCTACAACGCCAGTGCGCGCGAGGTGCTGCTGAAGCTCAGGCTGCCGGCCTCGCTGCCGTATCTCTTCGCCTCGCTGAAGGTCGGCGTCGCCGCCTCGCTGGTCGGCGCCATCGTCGGCGAACTGCCGACCGGGGCGGTGGCGGGGCTGGGGGCGCGGCTGCTGACCGGCTCCTACTACGGGCAGACCGTGCAGATCTGGGCCGCGCTCTTCGCCGCCGCCATCGTCGCGGCGGCGCTGGTGATCATCATCGGCGCGGTGGAGCGGGCGACGCTCAGCCGCATGGGGCTGGTCAGATGAGTGGGGCGGGATCGGGACGGCGCTGGGCGGCGCCCGCCACGGTGGCGGCGGCCGCGGTCGCCGCCCTCTACCTCGGCTATGCGCTGGTCGCGGGGCGGGGCGCGGCCGCGGCGGCCGACGGGCGGTTCTGGGGCCTTCTCCTCGCCTGGTTCGCCGCCTGGCAGGTGAACGCCTTCCTGTCGGAGCACGCCCGGGGCGGCGTGGCGCGGGTGCTGGTCGCGGCGATCTTCGGGCTTGCGGTTCTGGCGCTGTGGGAGCTTGGCGTGCGGCTCTTCGCCGTCTCGCCGGTGATCCTGCCCGCGCCGTCGGACATCGCCGGGCGGATCGCGGGAAGCGGGCCGCTCCTCTGGGCCGACTTCGTCCAGACCGCGCTCAAGGGCGCGCTGACCGGTTATGTGCTCGGCTGCGCCGCCGCCGTGCTGACCGCCATCGCCATCGACCGTTCGCCCTTCCTCCAGCGCGGGCTGCTGCCGGTCGGCAATTTCGTCGCCGCGCTGCCGATCGTCGGCATTGCGCCGATCATGGTGATGTGGTTCGGTTTCGACTGGCAGTCGAAGGCGGCGGTGGTGGTCGTCATGGTGTTCTTTCCGGTGCTGGTGAACATGGTGGCGGGGCTGAAGGCGACCGAGCCGATGCAGCGCGACCTGATGGCGACCTGGAACGGCAGCTACTGGCAGACGCTGTGGAAGCTGCGCTTTCCGGCGGCGCTGCCGTTCCTGTTCAACGGGCTGAAGATCGCCACCACGCTGGCGCTGATCGGCGCGATCGTGGCGGAATTCTTCGGCAGCCCGATCGTCGGCATGGGGTTCCGCATCAACGCCTCGATCGGGCAACTGGCGCTTGACATGATCTGGGCCGAGATCGCGGTGGCCGCGGTGGTCGGCTCGGCCTTCTACGGGCTCGTGGCATTTCTCGAACGGCGGGTGACGTTCTGGCACCCGTCGCAGCGGCGTTAACGGGGGCCGGCGACAGGCCCCGCAACAGGAGAGGACGACATGACACGACTGATGATCGGGGCGGCGATGGCCGCGCTTCTGGGCTCGGCAGCCTGGGCCGAGGAGGTGAAGCTGCAACTGAAATGGGTGACGCAGGCGCAGTTCGCCGGCTATTTCGTCGCCAAGGACAAGGGCTTCTACGAGGAAGAGGGGCTGGATGTCACCATCCTGCCGGGCGGGCCGGACGTGGCGCCGACCCAGGTGATGGCCGGCGGCGGCGCCGACGTGATGGTGGACTGGATGCCCTCGGCGCTGGCCGCGCGCGAGAAGGGGCTGCCGATCGTCAACATCGCCCAGCCCTTCAAGTCGAGCGGGATGCAGCTCACCTGCCTGAAGGAATCGGGCATCACCAGCCCGGAGGACTTCAAGGGCAAGACGCTGGGCGTCTGGTTCGGCGGCAACGAATATCCGTTCCTGAACTGGATGGGCAAGCTCGGGCTGAAGACCGACGGCTCGCCCGATGGCGTGACCGTGCTGAAGCAGGGCTTCAACGTCGATCCGCTGCTGCAAAAGCAGGCGGCCTGCATTTCCACCATGACCTACAACGAATATGGCCAGGTGCTGGACGCCGGGATCACCCCTGACCAGCTTGTCAACTTCAACTATACCGACGAGGGCGTGGCGACGCTTGAAGACGGGCTTTGGGTGATGCAGGACAAGCTTGCCGATCCGGCCTTCGAGGAGAAGATGGTCAAGTTCGTCCGCGCCAGCATGAAAGGCTGGAAATGGGCCGAGGAAAACCCGGACGAGGCGGCGATGATCGTGCTTGAAAATGACGACACCGGCGCGCAGACCGAGGCGCACCAGAAGTTCATGATGGGCGAGATCGCCAAGCTGACCGCCGGCTCGAACGGGGCGCTGGACGAGGCCGACTATCAGCGCACCGTCGACGCGCTGATGTCGGGCGGGTCGGACGCGGTGATCACCAAGGCGCCGGAAGGGGCCTGGACGCACCAGATCACCGACAAGGCGCTGCAATAGGGCTGAACACCCGGCGACGATGCGGAGGGGCGGGCTTTCCCGCCCTTTCCGGCGCGGACTTGACCGGCGTCAAGGCCGCCCCCGGCCGGAGCGGGCAGCATGACCGGGCCGGGTGCCCAGAGTGCCCGCCACCCCAAAGCAAGGGCCGGACGCCGAGACCCGGCCGGAAGGAGACAGAATGCGCAAGACCACGAACCGCTCTGCGATGCCTTCGGGCGCGCTCTTTGCTGCGGCCTTTCTGGTGCTGCTTGCGGCCTGCACCGAGCCGCAGAAACCGGTCACCCAGTGCGAGCCCGGCGTTGCCGACCTGAGCGGCGCGGCGACGCTGGTTCCAAGCTGCTGAGCCCGGGGCGGGGGGTGCGGTGCGGCTGTCCGCCCGGCCTCTCGGCGGCCTGTCATCCGGCCGGCCACGGCGGTGGTCGGTGTGGCTTTTCGCTTGCTCTCGGCCAGGGATCGCGGTCTATCTTCAGCGGATCGGCAGGGAGAACGGATGCGATGGGCGGCAGGACGGTGACGAAGCTCGGGACGGCGAGGGCGCTGGCGCTTTGCGGGGCGGTGCTCATGGTGCTTTCCGCCTGCGCGCGCAACCAGTATGTGCTGACCGAATGCGTCGATGGCCGCCCGGTGGTCGAACGCACCCTCGACGTGGCGCCGCCGAACTGCTGAGGGCCGCCGGGCCGTTGTGAAAATTTCCGCCCAAGGCTCGAATCCGTCTGGGAAAAGTTGTAAACTCCCGGCGGGGCGGCAGGGGAGGGGCCGATGGCGCGGTCGGCGCTGACCGGCACACGGGTGCGCGAGCGGCGGCTGAGGATCGGCCTGAAGCAGGCCGACCTGGCCCGCGCGGTCGGGGTGTCGCCGTCCTATCTCAACCTCATCGAACACAACCGCCGCCGCGTCGGCGGCGAGCTTCTGGCGGCGCTGGCGCGCGCGCTCGGCGTGGGCGAGGCGGCGCTTGCCGAGGGGGCGGAGAGCGTGCTGTTCGAGGGGTTGCGCGAGGCGGCGGCCGGCGCCGCGGCCGAGGCGGCCCCGGAAACCGACCGGATCGAGGAATTCGTCGGCCGCTTTCCCGGCTGGGCCGTGCTTCTGGCCGAACGCCAGGCCCGGATCGCGGCGCTGGAACGCGCGGTCGAGGCGCTGAGCGAGCGGATGGCGCATGACCCGCACCTGTCCGCCGCGCTGCACGAGGTGGTCTCGGCGGTGACCTCGGTGCGCTCCACCGCCGCGATCCTCGCCGAGAGCGAGGAGATCGCGCCGGACTGGCGCGAGCGCTTCCACCGCAACATCTACGACGACAGCATCCGGCTGTCGGAGGCGGCCGACGCGCTGGTCGCCTATCTCGACGCCAGCCAGGAAAGCGAGACCGGGCTCGGCTCGCCGCAGGAGGAGGTGGAGGCCTGGCTGGCGCGGACGGGATACCACATCGCCGGACTGGAGCGGGCGCATCCGACGCCGGTCGAGGCGCTGGTTGCCGGGGCGCCGGACCTGGCCACCGACGCCGGCCGCAAGCTCGCCCGTGCCCATGCCGCGCGCTACCGTGCCGATGCCGAGGCGCTGCCGCTCGACCCGTTCCTCGCGGCGCTGGGCGAGGAGGGGCCGGACCCCGCCGCGCTCGCGCGCCGTCTCGGCGCGGGTCTCGCCCCGATCTTCCGGCGCCTCGCCACCCTGCCCGAAGGCGCGGGACCGCCGGTCGGGCTGGTGGCCTGCGACGCCTCCGGCACGCTCACCTTCCGCCGCCCGACGCCGGGCTTCGCGCCGCCCCGGCATGGCGCGGCCTGCCCGCTCTGGCCGCTCTACGAGGCGCTTGCCCGGCCGATGGTGCCGATCCGCACCGCGATCGAGATGGCCGGGCGCCTGCCGGTGCGGTTCCTGGCCTGGGCCTTCGCCGAGACCCGCTATCCGGCCGGGTTCGACGGGCCGCCGGTGACCGAGGCGCTGATGCTGATCCTGCCGGCGAAGGGGCCGCGGAGCGGGGCCGAGCGTGTCGTCGGCGCGTCGTGCCGGATCTGCCCGCGCGCCGGCTGCGCCGCCCGCCGCGAACCCTCGATCGTCGGCGCCGGCGACTGAGGCGGGTGGGGCGAGGCCCCCCTTCCGGCCGGTCGTCGCCCGTCGCACGTCAGCACGGCGCGCCACGCCGCCACCCTCTCGCCCCCGCGCCCGACCCCGGACGGCGCCCGCCGCCGGGGCGGCGGGCGGTCGGCGCTGACGATCTGCCACCGGCAGATCGTCCAGGCGCGCCTCATCCCCCGGGACGGGGGCACCGCGACGTCACCAGCAGAACAACGGTGGGAAAGCGGCACGATAAAGTGCCCCGAAACTCCGTTCCGCAGCGCCCGCCCGCGGCCGGTCGCCGCCCTCCGCGCGCTGCCCGACGCGCGGTCCCGCCGCCGCACCTCGCGCCTCTGGGCCGACCCCGGACGGCCGCCCCCCAGGCCTTCGCCCTCTCCGGCACGGGCGCCCCGTCCCGCCCCTTTTCGCTTTTGACAGCGCCCGCCGCGATCGGTGATAGTCGGTCCCGGGGGCGAGGCAAGAGAGGCAGCCGCGGATGGGCAGACGGGTGCTCCTCATCGAGGACGAGCCGCATATCGCCGAGGCGATCCGCTACATCCTTGCGCGCGACGGCTGGGCGGTTGCCAGCCACGGCGAGGGGGACCGCGCGCTCGAGGTGATCCGGCGCGAGGCACCCGATGTCGTCGTCCTCGACCTGCTGCTGCCCGGACGGTCGGGCTACGACATCCTCGAGGATCTGCGCGCCGATCCCGATCTCGCCAGCCTGCCGGTCCTCGTCATCTCGGCGCGCGGCCCGGGCGAGGCGCGGGTGGCGGCCGAGGGCGCGGCGGGGCACGCCCGCTTCATCGCCAAGCCCTTCGCCAATGCCGACATCCTGGCCGCGCTCAGGCAGATGGCGGGCGCATGAGAGGCGGGCGGGCACGCGGCGGAAGGGCGGGCGGCGGAAGGGCACGCGCCGGAAGGGCGGGCGGCGCACAGGCGGGCGGATGACGATGCCGACACCGCCGAAGTTCCTTGCCCGCAGCTCCTACCGCCGCCGCCGGATCATCGACGCGGCCCGCATCCTGCCGGTGCTCGGGCTGTTCATCTTCCTGATACCGGTGCTCTGGCATCCCGCCGACACGCCCGAGCCCGACACCGCGCGCGGCGGCCTTTACCTGTTCGCCGGCTGGTTCGGGATCATCGTCGCGGCCTTCCTTCTCGCCCGGGTGCTGATGCGCACCGAACCGCCGCCGGCCGACGCCGCGGGCGGGGACGGGGAGGATCGCTGATGGTGCCCTTCAACATCCTCGTCGCGGTCTGCCTGGCCTATGTGTGCCTGCTGTTCCTCGTGGCCTTCGCCGCCGAAAGGCGGGCGGCGCGCGGCCGGGCGGGCTGGATGCGCTCGCCGGTGATCTACACGCTGTCGCTTTCGATCTACTGCACCGCCTGGACCTTCTACGGGGCGGTGGGCTACGCCGCGCGCTCGGGGCTGGAGTTCGTCACCATCTACCTCGGGCCGACGCTGGTCCTGGCCGGCTGGTGGATCGTGCTGAGAAAGCTGGTGCGGATCGCCCAGGCGCAGCGGGTGACCTCGATCGCCGACCTGATCTCCTCGCGCTACGGCAAGTCGAACCTCCTCGGCGTCCTCGTCACGGTGATCTGCGTCGTCGGCGGCACGCCCTACATCGCGCTCCAGCTCCAGTCGGTGACGCTGTCGTTCGGGGTCTTCGCCTCCGGCACGCCCGAGGGCTGGGCGCTGCCGGACCAGAGCGCCACCGCGCTCTGGGTCGCGGGGGGGCTGGCGCTCTTCACCATCCTCTTCGGCACCCGCAACCTTGATGCCAACGAGCGCCACCACGGCGTCGTCATGGCGATTGCGCTCGAGGCGGTGGTGAAGCTGGTGGCGCTCCTCGCCGTCGGCGTCTTCGTTGTCTGGGGCGTGGCGGGCGGGGTCGGCGCGGTCATCGGGCGGATCGACGCCTCGCCGATCGCCGACTGGCCGCTGAAGCCCGGCCGCTGGATCGGGCTGACCTTCGTCGCCGCCGCCGCGGTGCTG
>JAUQYB010000043.1 GCA_030837825.1 Albidovulum sp. | reverse complement strand
CGATGCCTCGCTGATGGGAGTCAACGACTATGCCTACATCCGCCGGGCGGATGTCTGCATCGTCACCGCCGGCGTGCCGCGCAAACCGGGGATGAGCCGCGACGACCTTCTCGGCATCAACCTCAAGGTGATGAAGTCGGTCGGCGAAGGCATCAAGAAATTCGCGCCCGACGCCTTCGTGATCTGCATCACCAATCCGCTCGACGCGATGGTCTGGGCGCTGCGCGAATATTCGGGCCTGCCGCACCGCAAGGTGGTCGGCATGGCCGGCGTGCTCGATTCCGCGCGCTTCCGCCACTTCCTCAGCCTCGAGTTCGAGGTATCGATGAAGGATGTCACCGCCTTCGTGCTCGGCGGCCACGGCGACACGATGGTGCCGCTGACCCGCTATTCCACCGTTGCCGGCATCCCGCTCCCGGACCTCGTGCAGATGGGCTGGACCACGCAGGACAAGCTTGACGCCATCGTCCAGCGCACCCGCGACGGCGGGGCCGAGATCGTCGGCCTGCTCAGGACCGGCTCGGCCTTCTATGCGCCCGCCGCCTCGGCGATCGAGATGGCGGAAGCCTATCTCAAGGACCAGAAGCGGCTCCTGCCCTGCGCGGCCTGGGTCGATGGCGCCTACGGGCTGAACGGGATGTATGTCGGCGTGCCGACGATCCTCGGCGCGGGCGGCGTGGAACGCGTGGTGGACATCAAGCTCAACCGCGACGAACAGGCGATGTTCGACAAGTCGGTCGAGTCGGTGAAGGGCCTTGTTGCCGCCTGCAAGGGGATAGATCCCTCGCTCGGCTAGGCGGCGGCGCATCGGAAAGGGCTGCGCGGCGGCCCTTTCCGTCCCAGGACCGGCCGCGTGTCACCCTTGCCAGTCGGAGCCGTTTTCATGCGTCCAGCCCTCCGGGCCGTTGCCCTCGCCCTGCCGTTCCTTCCCGCGCTTGCCGCCGCCGCGCCCACCGAGGACTGGTCGGCGCGCCTCGCCGCCGATGGCCTCGGCGCCACCGCCGCGGCGATCGAGGCGCTTGCCGCGCCCACGCCCGAGGACCATCTGGCCCTCGCCGCCGCCCGCTTCCTCGGCGGCGTCGAAAGCGCGCTCAATGCCCGCTGGGCCGTCGGCCAGAGCGAGGAGATCGCCTTCCTGCCGGTGTTCCGCCTGCCGCTGGCGCCGAACCCTGCCCCCGCACCCTTCGATCCGGCGCTGCTCGAGACCATGCTGGCCGCGCTCTCGGCCGACATGGAAGCCTCGCGCGCGGCGCTGGCGGCAATCCCGGATGGGACCGAGATCGCGCTCGACCTCCGGCTCGAGGACATCTGGCTCGACATCAACGGCTCGGGCAACCGCGACGGCGACGAAGGCGTGCTCGACCTCGCCGGCTTCATGCTCGCCTCGCAGACCCGCTTCGATCCCGTGACGTTCGAGCCGCTTCCGCCCCCTGCGGTGCCGGCCTCGATCCCCGTCACCTTCGACACCGCCGACGCCGCCTGGCTTTCGGCCTACACGCACCTCCTCTCGGCAAGCTCGGACCTGATCCGCGCCTTCGCCCCCACCGAACCCATCCGCCGCGTCCACGAGGGGCGCATGGCGATGGCCAGGGCCCGCATCCCCGGCCCCTTCGAGACGCTCGCCCTCGGCCAGAGCGGAACCGACGCCAGCCGCTACCCCGACAGCATCGACGCCGTCGCGATGGCGATCCTCGCGCTGCGCCAGGAGCCGCTTGCCGAACGCACCCGTGCCGCGCGCGACCACTTCCTCGCCATGATCGCCGACAACCGCCGGTTCTGGACGCTCGTCGCCGCCGAGACCGACGACCGCCGGGAATGGATCCCCAACCCCAGGCAGACCGCCGCGCTCGGCCTCGCCTTCCCCGAAGGCATGGACATCGCCTGGCAGGACGTGCTCGCCGACGGCGAGAAGCTCCTGAAGGGCGAGCTGCTGGTGCCGACCTGGACCCCAGCCGCCGGCTTCGACCTGGCCGGCTGGCTGGAAAACCCCGGCCCGGTCGACCTGGTGGAATGGCTGCACGGCTTCGGCATGCAGCCCTGGCTCCGCCCCGGGCCCACCGTCACCGCGGAAAGCTGGGCGGTGCTCCAGCAGATGACCGCCGGCAACGCGCTGCTCTTCGCGGTGTTCCTGAACTGAACCCGCCCGCGGCGAATCCTGCCGGCCAGCCCGGCTGGCACAAATGTGATCACACGATTTCTTGCCGTGATCACAAAACCGCCGATTTTCGCCGCTCCCGCCAATTTCACGCATTTATCGTTTCGCTGCAACGCCGCGATGTGCGAAGAACCGCCAGACCTTACGCAAGCGGGGACCAGCGATGAACATCCACGAATACCAGGCCAAGGCGCTCCTGCGCTCCTACGGCGCGCCGGTCTCCGACGGCCGGGTCGTGCTCAAGGCCGAGGAGGCCAAGACCGCGGCGGGCGAGCTGGACGGGCCGCTCTGGGTCGTCAAGGCGCAGATCCACGCCGGCGGCCGCGGCAAGGGCCGCTTCAAGGAACCGGAGGCGGGCGAAAAGGGTGGCGTGCGGCTGGCGAAATCGGTCGAGGAAGCCGCAGCGCAGGCCAAGCAGATGCTCGGCCGGACCCTGGTCACCCACCAGACCGGCCCCGCCGGCAAGCAGGTCAACCGCATCTACATCGAGGACGGCTCCGACATCGCGCGCGAGCTTTACCTCGCCCTCCTCGTCGACCGCGCCACCTCGCGCATCGCCTTCGTCTCGTCGACCGAGGGCGGCATGGACATCGAGGAAGTGGCGCGCGCAACGCCCGAGAAGATCGTCACCTTCTCCGTCGACCCGGCCACCGGCCTCTCGGACTTCCACGGCCGCCGCGTCGCCTTCGCGCTCGGGCTCGAGGGCGGCCAGGTCAAGCAGTGCGTGGCGCTGATCCGCATCCTCTACCGCGCCTTCGTCGAGAAGGACATGGAGATGCTGGAGATCAACCCGCTTGTCGTCCTGAAGGACGGCAACCTCAAGGTGCTCGACGCCAAGATCGGCTTCGACAACAACGCGCTCTACCGCCAGCCCGAAGTCATGGCGCTGCGGGACGAGACCGAGGAAGACCCCAAGGAGCTTGCTGCCTCCAAGTTCGACCTCAACTACATCGCCCTTGATGGCGAGATCGGCTGCATGGTCAACGGCGCCGGCCTTGCGATGGCGACGATGGACATCATCAAGCTCTACGGCGCCGAACCCGCGAACTTCCTCGACGTCGGCGGCGGCGCGACCAGGGAAAAGGTGACCGAGGCGTTCAAGATCATCACCTCGGACCCGAACGTGAAGGGCATCCTCGTCAACATCTTCGGCGGCATCATGCGCTGCGACATCATCGCGGAAGGCATCGTCGCGGCGGTCAAGGAAGTTGGCCTCAAGGTGCCGCTGGTGGTGCGGCTCGAGGGCACCAACGTCGAGCTTGGCAAGAAGATCATCAACGAAAGCGGCCTGAACGTCATCGCGGCGGACGACCTCAAGGACGGCGCGCAGAAGATCGTCAAGGCGGTGAAGGGGTGAGGCGGGTGATCTCGCACCTGAAGGGTCACATGTTTGCGGCGGCGGTTCTGCTGGCGCCCGCGACGGCCTTCGCGCAGTCAACCGAACTGGGCCTGGGCATGCAGCAACTCTTCATGGACACCTGCTTTCAGGGAACCAAAGCCAGTGACATGTCGATCGCCGCGAAAGTGGCCATGCAGCGGGGCTACAGGCTTGTGGGAACCATTCATCCGACCGGGAGCATGCGCAAAGGCTACACGGTCTACCGCAAGGCCAAGGGCCAGGAAGAGATCTGGATCGGCGGCACCGAGGCGACAGCGCAAAGCTGCGGCGTGACCTTCGACGATTCCGCCGGCCCGTTGCTGAAGGACAAGCCGGCTTTTCTTCATACGATCAGCATGGCCACCAAGGGCAAGCCCTGGGGCAAGGGGTTCGTCACCGCGCATTGGGTGAACCACAGCTTCAACGGCATGAGATACGAATACAAGGTCGTCCCGGGCAAGGACCGTGTCGGCTACTTCGCGAACTTCAAATAGGGGCCAACTATGTCCGTCCTCGTCGACAAATCCACCCGCGTCATCTGCCAGGGCTTCACCGGCAGCCAGGGCACCTTCCACTCCGAACAGGCGATCGCCTACGGCACGAAGATGGTCGGCGGCGTGACGCCGGGCAAGGGCGGGACCGAGCACCTCGGCCTGCCGGTCTTCGACTCGGTGCACGAGGCGGTGGAGCGGACCGGCGCCGAGGCGACCGCGATCTACGTCCCGCCGCCCTTCGCCGCCGACTCGATCCTGGAAGCCATTGACGCCGAAATCCCGCTCATCGTCTGCATCACCGAAGGCATCCCGGTCCTCGACATGATGAAGGTGAAGCGCGCGCTCCAGGGCTCGAAGTCGCGGCTGATCGGGCCGAACTGCCCCGGCATCATGACGCCCGACGAATGCAAGATCGGCATCATGCCCGGCAATATCTTCAAGCGCGGCTCGGTCGGCGTCGTCAGCCGCTCCGGCACGCTGACCTACGAGGCGGTGAAGCAGACCTCGGATGTCGGTCTTGGCCAGTCCTCGGCCGTCGGCATCGGCGGCGACCCGATCAAGGGCATGGAACATATCGACGTGCTGGAAATGTTCCTCGCCGACCCCGAGACGACCTCGATCATCATGATCGGCGAAATCGGCGGTTCGGCCGAGGAGGAAGCCGCCCAGTTCCTTGCCGACGAAAAGAAACGCGGCCGCTGGAAGCCCGCCGCCGGCTTCATCGCCGGGCGCACCGCGCCAAAGGGCCGGCGCATGGGCCATGCCGGCGCCATCGTCTCGGGCGGCAAGGGCGACGCGGAATCGAAGATCGAGGCGATGCGCCGCGCCGGCATCGTCGTCGCCGAAAGCCCCGCCCATCTCGGCGAGGCGGTGATGAAGGCGATCAGGGGCTGAGGGGCGCGAGGAGGAAGGGCAATGCCGGTTTTCCGCATCGGTGACAAGCTCCACTACTACGCCCATGTGCCGAAATGCGGCGGCTCGTCGGTGGAGGCCTGTCTCAAGGCCCGTTTCGGCACGCCGGCCTTTCTCGACACCCGCTTTCTCGATGTGCCGGAGGCGCGGCGCTGGACCAGGTCCTCGCCCCAGCACCTGCCCTGGGAGGTCTTCACCCGGCTCGTCCCCGCCGACTGGATCACCTCCTCCTTCGCGGTGGTGCGCCATCCGGTGAAGCGGCTCGTTTCGGCCTTCCAGTACCAGGTGGAGGTGGAAGGCACCGTCGCACCCCTCTGGTCGATCGACGAATGGTTCGACGACTGGCTGACGCGGGCGGAGGCGGAGCCGTTCCTCTACGACAACCACCTCTGCCCGCAATCGGCGATCGTGCCGCCGGATGCGACGGTGTTCCGGCTGGAAGACGGGCTCGACGCCATCGTGCCCCATCTCGACCGGCTCGCGGGAAACACGAACGGCCCCCGCGCGATCCCGGCCGAGAACGTCCGCAAGAAGGGCATGGGGCCGGACGCCGAGCGGCTGAGGCCTTCGGCCGAGACGCTCGCCCGGGTCGCCGCGGTCTATGCCGACGATTTCGCCCGTTTCGGCTATGGCGAAGGCCTGCCGCCGAAACCCGCCCGGGCAAAGCCGAAACCCTCGGGCCTGAAGGCTTTCGTCGGCGCCCTGACCGGGAGGCGGTCTTGACCGCGTCCCCTGACAATGACCACGCCCCGCGCGCGCCGCGCGGCTGATACCCTCTGACAGGAGCGGCCGGCGATAGGCCTGCCGAATGAGACCATGACGGAACATTCCCCCAACGACACGTTCCACGCCTCCTCCTTCCTGCAAGGCCAGAACGCGGACTATGTCGAACAGCTCTACGCCCGCTTCGCCGCCGATCCCGCGGCGGTCGATGCGAGCTGGGCCGCCTTCTTCCGCTCGCTCGGCGAGGCCGAGGCCGACGTGCGCCGCGGCGCGCGAGGCGCCTCCTGGGACCGGCCCGACTGGCCGCCGGTTCCCGCCGACGAGCTGACCGCCGCGCTGACCGGCGAATGGCCGGCGGCGGCGAAGGAGATCAAGGGCGCGGGCGACAAGATCCGGGCGAAGGCCGCCGAGGCGGGCGTCGCCGTCTCCGATGACCAGATCAAGCGCGCAGTCCTCGATTCGATCCGCGCGCTGATGATCATCCGCGCCTATCGCATCCGCGGCCATCTCATCGCCGACCTCGATCCCCTGGGCATGCGAGAGGAAAACCCCCACCCCGAGCTTGACGCGAAATCCTACGGCTTTTCCGATGCCGACATGGACCGGCCGATCTTCATCGACAACGTGCTCGGCCTGACCCACGCCTCGATGCGCGAGATCCTCGACATCGTGAAGCGCACCTATTGCGGCACCTTCGCGCTCCAGTACATGCATATCTCCGACCCCGCGCAGGCCGCCTGGCTGAAGGAGCGGATCGAGGGCTACGGCAAGGAGATCACCTTCACCCGCGAGGGAAGGAAGGCGATCCTCAACAAGCTGGTCGAGGCCGAGGGTTTCGAGAAGTTCCTGCATGTCAAGTACATGGGCACCAAGCGCTTCGGTCTTGACGGCGCCGAGGCGCTGATCCCGGCGATGGAACAGATCATCAAGCGCGGCGGCGGCCTCGGCGTGAAGGAGATCGTCTTCGGCATGCCGCACCGCGGCCGGCTGTCGGTTCTCGCCAACGTGCTGGCCAAACCCTACCGGGCGATCTTCAACGAATTCCAAGGCGGCAGCTTCAAGCCGGAGGACGTCGACGGCTCGGGCGACGTGAAATACCACCTCGGCGCCTCGTCGGACCGCACCTTCGACGGCAACACCGTGCACCTCTCGCTCACCGCCAATCCCAGCCACCTCGAGGCGGTGAACCCCGTCGTCCTCGGCAAGGTCCGCGCCAAGCAGGACCAGTGGGGCGACCAGGCCGAGCGCCGCGCCGTGCTGCCGATCCTCCTGCACGGCGACGCCGCCTTCGCCGGCCAGGGTGTCGTCGCGGAATGCTTCGGGCTGTCGGGCCTGCGCGGCCACCGCACCGGCGGCACCATCCACATCATCGTCAACAACCAGATCGGCTTCACCACCGCGCCGCACTTCAGCCGGTCGAGCCCCTACCCGACCGACATCGCCCTGATGGTCGAGGCGCCGATCTTCCACGTCAACGGCGACGACCCCGAGGCGGTCGTCCACGCCGCCAAGGTCGCCACCGAGTTCCGCCAGATGTTCGGCCGCGACGTGGTCATCGACATGTTCTGCTACCGCCGCTTCGGTCACAACGAAGGCGACGAGCCGATGTTCACCAACCCGGCGATGTACAAGACCATCAAGACCCACAAGACCACGCTCCAGCTCTATACCGAGCGGCTGGTGAAGGACGGT